>JBHEOF010000011.1:265-31802 GCA_046261715.1 Bacteroidales bacterium | reverse complement strand
TGCCTTTGATGGGTTGAGAAATAAGCTTTTTACCTCTTCGGGCAAGAAATCTTTCAGGAGATGAAGAAATCAGGTACTTTTCATTTATCCTGTAAAAACAGGAAAATGGTGAAGGATTGTGCAAATTCAATTTCAGGTATACTTCTACAGGATCAATTTCTGCTTTTTCACTGAAAAACTCAATGCAATAGTTTGTTTCGTAAATATCTCCTATCTGGATGTGATTTTTGATTTTTTCAACATTACGAATATATTCATTCCTGCTCACCCGGTGCTGTATCTTTTCCACATGTGAATCGCCGCTACTGAACTTAAACCCTGATGCCAGTTTCCATAAATCATCGGGCCTTCCATGGTATTCATTACCGCTAAGTATGCCTGCCTTTACTTCATTTCCTGTAAAAAGAAAAACGATTTCAGGAATGAAAAAATGCATCAGTGGCATATTGATCCCATCGACATTTTCTGATTTCAGATTTTCAAGCTGATTCTTCAGGTCATAGGAGAGAAATCCGAAAATCCAGTCATTATTCAGATCGGAAAAATCTTTCAGAGCAGAAAATGCATCAATATCATCATCAGGACAAATATGCTTTCGGGCCCCCACCGCCAATATGGCATCATAACCTGATGAATAAGGATTATTTACCTCATGGTTAGAATTCAGAAAAGCTACGGATGGATAGTTCTCTTTTGCCCAGTAAAGCAGGTGATGGTACAAACCTGTCTTATTATTCAGAGATAAAGTGTAAAAAGTTCTTTCCATCCGGGAATAATTCTCTAATAAAAAAACCGACCCGGCAAGATTGTCCGGGCCGGCTGATAATATTTCTGGCGTGCAATACTAATTAAATTTCCCAGGTATCGCCACTATTAAGCAGATCATCAACACATTTTACAGATGAAGTTTTTTTGGCATGTTCAATTTGTTCCTCCACCATATCATCATATGTTGCTGTTTTAGCAGAGCGAATTACTCCCATTGCAACCGGATAATCGGGTCCCATCATACGACCAAGCATACGATGAATACCAGGATCATCGCTAAACTGATCATGTACAAGTATATCTTTTTCAGTAATACCACCCACTCCAATTCTAACAGCATACAGGCTCGTTCCTTTAAGAATAATGCCCATATCATGGTCCTTGCCATAAATCATAGGTTCTCCATGCTTAAGTATCAGCTGATTTTCTTCGCGCTTTTCCCGTGAGGTTAATGATGAATAAGCCTTATCATTAAATATTACACAGTTTTCGAGAATTTCTACCACAGAGGTTCCGTCATGTTTTGCGGCTTCATAAAGGACTTCGGTCATCAGTTTCACATTGTTATCAGGCACTCTTGCAAAAAAAGTTCCCTGTGCACCCATAACCAGACCAGCTGTTACAAAAGGGTGTTCAATGGTACCCTGGGGAGATGTTTTGGTAACTTTACCCATAGGGGTTGTTGGTGAATACTGGCCTTTGGTTAGCCCATAGATCTGATTATTGAACAATAATATATTCACATCAATATTGCGACGAATGATGTGGATAAAATGGTTTCCTCCAATGGCCATAGAATCGCCATCGCCGGTAGCAATCCAAACACTCTGATCGGGGTTGGCTATTTTTACACCACTGGCAATTGGAGTGGCACGGCCATGAATTCCGTGAAAACCATAGGTGTTTACATAGTAAGGGAAACGCGATGAGCAGCCTATACCCGAAACGATAGTAAAATTTTCCTTACGGTAACCGATTTTGGGAAATACATTTTCCACAGCAGCCAGAATAGCATGTCCGCCGCAACCCGGACACCATTTTACCATCTGGTCACTTGCAAAGTCATCCTTAGTTAATTGAACCGGTGATTTTTCTATTCTTTTATCTAACATTATTTTACCTCCATAATTTTGGTGAATACCTCTGCGAGTTCTTTCACATGGAAAGGCAATCCCTGTACTTTGTTGTATTGCTCATATTTGAATTCAGGATAGGTCATTCTGAGGTATTTTACAAACTGGCCATTATTTAGCTCGCAAACAAGAATTTTTTTAAACCTTGAGAATACCTCCGGAGTATTTTTGGGAAGTGGCATAATGTAGTTGAAATGTGCCAGACTAATCTTCTTACCTGCTCTTTGCATATGACCAACAGCTGATTTCAACATTCCTTCAGTACCTCCCCAGCCTACTACAAGCAGATCACCGCTTTCTTCCCCATATACTTCCTGTTCAGGAATATAATTGGCTACACGCATAACCTTATCTTCTCTGATATTTACCATTAATTCATGGTTGAGCGGATCGGTAGAAACATTGCCATCAATATTGGTTTTCTCCAGGCCACCTATTCTGTGTCTCAGACCTTCGGTGCCTGGTAAAGCCCATTTGCGTGCAAGCGTTATAGGATCACGCCGGTAAGGTTTAAAATCAGATTCTTTGGACTTTGCCAGAGGAGGATCAATTTCAGGCATATCTGCAACTTTGGGAATTTTGAAAAGTTCAGAACCAAAACCCATCTGACCATCAGTAAGCAGCAGAACGGGAGTCATATGTTCCATTGAATATTTTGCTGCCATATAAGCAAAATAGAAACAATTTGCCGGGCTTGATGCTGCAATTATTATAAGTGGAGCTTCTCCATTACGGCCAAAAAGGGCCTGTAAAAGATCACTTTGCTCACTTTTTGTGGGCATACCTGTTGAAGGGCCTGCACGCTGCACATCAACAACAACCAACGGCAACTCAGTGATAACAGCCAGCCCTAACGCTTCGCTTTTTAAAGAAAGCCCAGGGCCTGAGGTAGTAGTTACGGCCATTGAACCGGCAAAACTTGCCCCGATGGCCGAACAAATGCCGGCAATTTCATCTTCTGCCTGAAAAACTTTTGCACCTAAAGATTTGTGCTTTGCCAGCTCCATTAGAATTTCTGTTGCCGGAGTAATTGGGTAGGAACCTAAAAATAATGGTCTGCCACTTCTCTCCGATGCTGCCAGTAAGCCCCATGCTGTAGCTATATTTCCGGTTATATTTCTGTAACGTCCTTTTTCCATGGGCGCAGGACCTACTTTAATTGTGGAAGCAATAGCTTCCACAGTTTCAGCGAAATTGTAACCGGCTTTCAATGCAACCTGATTGGCTTGTACGACTTCAGGTTTTTTGCTGAATTTTTTCAGAATAAAATCGAGGGTGCTGTCAAGATTTCTTTGAAAAAGAAAATACATCATACCGAGAACAAACATGTTCTTGGTTTTTTCAGCCATCTTTTTATCGATATTTATGTCAGACAAACTTTCCTTTGTAAGTACCGATATGGGTGCCTTTATCAGGTGATAGGAATTGAGGCTGCCATCTTCAAGAGGACTTGTTTTGTAACCCGCTTTTTCAAATGCTTTCTTTTCAAAGGTAGATTCATCAACAATTATCGTTGCTCCAGGTTTGGCCCACTTAAGGTTGGCTTTTAATGAAGCAGGATTCATAGCCACAAGTACATCGCACATATCGCCCGATGTGAAAATCTTTCTTTGGCCCAGGTGAACCTGGAACCCACTAACCCCGGCTACTGTATTCTGGGGGGCTCGAATTTCGGCAGGGAAATCAGGAAATGTTGCCAGGTCATTGCCGGCAAGGGCAGCTGTATCGGAGAATAACGTACCGGTCAATTGCATACCATCTCCGGAATCGCCGACAAACTTCACAACAACATCTTCCAACTCCACCATATTCTTTTGTTTTGCCATAGTTGTTTTGTTTTGATCTGTGTTGTATAAGGATTTAAAAGTGATTCTTCTATATAGTTAAAAATATTTGGGGTCAAAGGGAAATCCATTACTATAGTTTGTAACCCTTGTTTTTACAGGCCTTTAAATAGTATTTGCCTTATGGTCTGCGAAGTTAATTGTTTAATTTTGAACTGATCAAAAAAATCATATACTTTTTTTAGTATGTTAAAAACTATAAATAATTTGTGCATAAAATCATTAAATTCTTCATGCTTTATTTAAATCAATTTCAAATTAGCCTATTGCATGAAAATTATGCGGACAGTTCAATTTAAGCTTATATCTTTGCAAGTGGAATTAATCATTTTTACTAACTAAAAACTGACAATAATGGCTTACGTAATCACTGAAGATTGTACTGCTTGTGGCAGTTGCATCGATGAATGCCCTGTTGATGCAATATCTGAAGGAGATATCTATAAAATTGATCCTGATGTATGCACCGACTGTGGAGCATGTGCAGATGTTTGCCCGGTTGAGGCAATTCACCCAGCATAAGTTCTGATGACTGCTTTATGCAGATACTTTTAAAAAATTAAAGGCTGTTTCTTTATGCGAAACAGCCTTTTTTATTGAATTAAAAATCATTGAAAATTATTCAGGTGTATTTTTTGCTTCCTGATAATTTCTTTGGTAGTATATAGAAAATTGAAAATTGGGTAAACTATATTAATTTAGCGCCTTTAAATTAATATTATCCAAAAAGCATTGTCCCGGGAAAAAAATAAAAATACAGAAGAACACGAAGATGGCGGTAGCATGTCATTCTGGTCGCATCTTGAGGAACTGAGGGGTCACCTGATCAGGTCAGCTCTGGCGGTTGTGTTACTGGCAATTGGAGCATTCATTGCCAAAGACATCATTTTTGATTATGTGATCCTTGCCCCTAAAGAACCTTATTTTATTAGCAACAGAGCTTTCTGTTACCTTGCCGAATTGCTTTCAGCTCCGGCACTTTGCATCAATCAAAAGCCGGTCGAAATTATTAACATTGAACTTGCAGGCCAATTTAAAACCCACATAGTTGTTTCGCTTATTGTAGGAATTATTGTGGCTTTTCCATTTATTTTATGGGAATTATGGAAATTTATTAAGCCTGCCCTACATCCCCGTGAAAATGCTAACAGCCGCGGTGCTGTATTTGTAACATCTTTACTTTTTATTACAGGTGTTTGTTTTAGTTATTTCCTTATTGCTCCGCTTACCATTAATTTCCTGGGGTCATACCAGGTGAGCAGTATGGTAGCCAACCAGATTGCGCTAAGATCTTATATTACAACTGTTACTATGGTGACTTTTGCTACCGGAATTGTTTTTGAACTTCCGGTTATCGTTTATTTTCTTAGCAGGGTAGGATTACTCACACCCGAATTTATGAAAAAGAACCGTAAGGTAGCATTTATCCTTATCATTGCCTTATCGGCTATAATTACACCACCTGATGTATTCAGTCAGATTCTTGTTGGTATTCCCCTTTATGTTCTCTATGAGATATCCATTGGCATATCAAAAAGGGTAAACCAGCAAAGAGAAGAAATTTAATATTACTATTGCATTTCAGCCGATCGAAAAGCTATATCTGCTGATTGTAATACTTTGAGCCTGAGATTCTCAGGAAGTTCGGGGTTATCATCTAAAAATACATTCACAATACCAGCAACATCTTTACCCTTATAGTTTTGCAGGGTGGCATTCAGCCAGTTCTGGGGAAAGAAAATATCTCCTGTTCTTTGTATTTCTTCAATCAACTGAAGGCTTTCCTTAATATAATCTGCTCCTTGTCCGCTATGGAGAGGATGATGCAGAAAATACAATGCATCAATCACCCATGGTTCGGGATTGCGGTTTTCGGCAAGCTTCAGTTTTTGAAAAAAGGCGTCTCTCAAAGATTTTTCATGTGATACTGCCGGTATAATAAACTCGAGCCTTCTTTTCCGATCAGGGTTTTGAATCCGATCCAGTTCAGTAGAAGGAAAGCGTGAATCACCAGGTAATCGTATTGCTATTTCCAATGCCAGCTGTGTGCGGTTTTGTTCGCTTATACTGAGTCCGTCAATGGCAATATCACCATCATAAATCCTGATGAGTTTTTCTGTGTTTTCCGTTCCACGTGCAAGACTTATCCAGCTTTCAAAAAACAACTCCTTTGCAGTTATTTCATCATTACGCATAGAATTCCATAAAATATAGCCTACCTTGCCACTATATAATGGTTCGTTTTCATAATCAAGGAAGTTCAGACAAACAGTTTCCAGATTGGGCAACAGGTAACTTTGCAACTGTTGGTTTCTTTCATACCAAAGAGCATCCAGCAAAAAATCGAAATACAGATTCACATCTATTTTCCCGTTAAGGAAGTTTTCATGCATATTCAAATAAAGTGCTGTTCTTAAATCTTCATTTTCAATGCGATGAATATTTTCTACAGCAAAAGAAATTTCATCTTCATCCATCTCAAAAAAACCATATCCCATGCCCCGCGCATTCAATTGCACCATTTCAGGTTTTGTTTTAATTTTAAAAAACTGAGTATTAGGCTGATCTCCTTCCATAAAAAAATCAGAAAGAAACAATTGTCTGTCAGAAAGCAAATATCCTGAGAGCAATTGTGAAAAGGTTGATTTCTCATTGCCTGGAGACTTTTGATCAACCATTAAGCTAAATCCATCATTTTCACTTTGAATTTTATGGGTTATTACAGGCATTCCCTTACCGTATACCCATGCGTTACTCCAGTTTGATATATTTCTTTCGGAATGCTTGTCAAAAATGGTTACTAAATCATCCCAGTCAGCATTACCGTGCGAAAAAGTTGAAAGATATTCTTTTACCGCAGCGCGAAAACCTGCAGGCTGCATGATCTCTTCCAGTTGTTTAAAGATTATTGGTGCTTTGTTATAAATAACAGGTCCATATAACGTACCTGCCATTTTCATATTTTCCAGTTCCTGTTTGATGGGATGTGTTCCGCGTGTGCGATCAATGGAATATGCTCTGGGATAATGAGAAATCATAAACTGCAATTGATGGTTTACATCAGGAAACATCTCTTCAACCATTTTATCAGCCATAAATCAGGCAAATACTTCTTTCAGCCAAACATCATCAAACCATTCCATAGTAACCAGGTTACCAAACCACATGTGTGCCGTTTCATGGGCAATCAAACTTGCTTTACTTATTTGTCGGGTTATGGGAGGATTTTCTTCTAACAGCAATCGTGTATCGCGGTACCATATCGCTCCGGGATGTTCCATGCCACTGTATTGAAATCCCGGGATAATAACCATATCAAATTTTTCATAGGGATAGGCAATGCCGGTATATTCTTCCATCCATCTCAAAGCATGATAATGCTGATCAAAAATATCTGAAATGTTGCGTTCTGTTTTTTCTTCATCTGTTTCTCTGTGCAGAATATTTATGGTAAAGTCATCCATTGTTTTCGAAGTATGACTAAACTCACCGGCAGCAAAAGCAAAAACATATGTGCTTATGGGATCCGATAAACCAAATGACAGCTTATTAACATCTTCACCCCTATCATCAGATGTCAGGGGCCCATTGCTTATGGCTGTCCAGTTTTCGGGTATTTCAAGAGTAAGATTAAAAGTTGCTTTTATATCAGGTTGGTCAAAGCAGGGAAATGCTGTTGAAGCCCTGTCGGGAACAAAAAGTGTATACATAAAACCATCAGAACGGTTCAATGCCTGATCAGAAGAAGTAAAATCTATTTCTACAATATTTTCCTGCCTGGGGACAAAACCATTGGCATCAATATAAATATGACCGTTCATGATGCTGTAATCCACTTCATTGCCATTTACCTTTAAAGCATGAATATTATCCTCACCGGGTTGAAAATCAAGTATCAATCCATGCCTGGCTTTTAATGGTTTAAAATAAATCTTAGCGGTTCCGGTCACCACCTCATTCTTATTTTCGGGAACGTGAAAAAAAAGATCGTAATGCACATCATACACCTGCCTGGCACGGTAAGCTGCCAGGTCGCCTGAAACACCCTCCTGGTAAAAGCTTCGCAAAGATCGTTGGCAAGAGGAAAATGAAATTATCAGGAATAAAAATAGTATGACATGAAAAATCCGGTGATTTCCGGGCAATATCATCAAATTGGTACGCATATAAATATAAGTAAGAAGGTTATCAATATGTTAGTTCATCTGATAAATACAATGCAGTTGCACCTGTTGCGGCAGAGAAGGTCTTGGTCTTTGCATAATCAACCTGGGGTATTCTGATTTTGAAAGGATAATATTTTTCCAGCAGTTCTTTTAAAGCATTCATAATTTCATCGCAGCATAGATTTTCACAGATACTCAAATCGCCACCCAGGGTAATTCTCTCAGGATCAAACAACCCTGTTATTTTACTAATTTCCTTTGCAACCTGTTTGCTTAATCCTGCCAATACTGACCTGCTCAATTTACATCCCTTCTTTGAATAATTATAAAGGTCGGATATTTGAATTTCTTCAATGGACCGGTTTACAGGCAGTAAAATATCCTTTGTTTCTGTTTCGTTTAATTTATTTTCAATAATTTGCTTTAATGAGGGAACCCTGGAGAATATCTCTCCTGCAATGCCATTTGATCCTGTATACAATTTCTGGTTTAAAACAACTCCCAGACCCATACCCCCGGCAAGAGGGTTGTACATGATATACAAAATGTTATTAATAAAGTTTTCGCCCCTGTTAAACCATTGTTCACCCAAAGCACCTGCATTGGCGTCATTGATAATTCCGGCAGGAACATTAAAACGTTCCGTTACATAACTCTTTAGGTCAAAATCTTCAAGTTTAAGTCCGAAAGAATAAATGATCCGGTGAGTAGCCGGGTCAACTATACCCGGAACAGCGAGAGAAATATATAGCAGTTTACCTGGTAGTCCGGAAGTTTCAGTTATGATTTCTGAAATGGTAGTAAGTATCCTGGTAATTGTTTTTTCGGTACGCCCGGGGGTGAATTCTTTTTCAACTTTCATAAGAATATCTCCTGCCAGATTAACCATAACAGCCCTGATTGAATTCCGCATGATCTCAAGTCCCAGAATATTTCCATAATCAGGATTTACCTGCCACAAAACCGGTCTTTTACCACCCTTTTCAGTTGAGTTACCATATCCGCTCACGCAGATCAACGATTTTTCTTTCAGGTGTCGTAATATGTAAACCAGCGAAGATGGCTGCATTTCAATTTGTTTGGCAAGCATGGCACCTGAAATTTGCCCCTGGGCGCGTATCAATGCAAATGCTTTTTTATGGCTTCTTTCCTTTAATTCCAACATAATATGTTAATTCAATGAGTGAACTTATTGTTTTTTTATTTACTCATAAGCCTGCAAATTAATATTTTTTTTGATTATAACATTAATAATGCTTTATTCTGCTGCTAACAAATGATTACGGTTTTATTCAAGACTAACCATAAAAGCATACAATAAAACTGAGAATTGATGAAAATGGTATAGTTTAAACTGGTTCTTTAGCCATACATCAAAATATATCATCACCTTTTAAGCATTGATTTAATGATACTTAATACACTTTGTATCAGATCTGTAAACAAAAAAACTTGTTATATTTTTAAATAAATTAAAAAATACTTTGAAATTTGTAAATACTTTAATAAACTTGCATCTCAAATCAAGTGTGCAAGGTTTAAAAAACAAATTAAATTCCCTTTTTATTAACCTGCTATTGTCTATTTTAATGAAAAGTTTTAAAAACATTATAAGTCTGATAATCAACACTTTTCATAAATAAAAGGAGAAATTCATGAAGGCAATTTTCAATAGTAATTTTACGGAAATCACAAATGAAAGCAGGCTGATGCAGCAAAAGCTCAGGATCATTCAGGTTATATCACAAAAAGGACACGGTATAACAGTTCCTGATATTTGCAAAGAATTAAAGATAAGTGCACCCACCGGCATCAAACTCGTAAATGAACTTCAGGAAGATGGCTTTCTTAGGGTCGCGGGAAAAAAGGAAACACTGAACGGACGCAAACCGGCCATTTATGCATTAAAAAATGTAAACTTTTATGCTTTGAGTGTGGAAGTTCTGTTGAAACGGATTTCTGTGGGTATAATTGACTCACGTCTTAATACCGTTTACTACAGGCAAAAAACTGACTTTACCCTTGAAAACACACAGGAATGTCTTGATAAGGTGGAATCGTTCATTCTTGAATGTCTCAATAACTCCGGTATCGGTGAAAGTACCATTCTCGGAATGGGTATGGGCATCACAGGCCGGGTAAAAAGTGCTACCGGAGAATCTCTTAATTTTTTCAATTTTATGGAAAACCCTCTTGCTGAGTATTTCTCCAGAATATTTGACATCCCCGTTTTTCTCAATAACGATACACGATGTTTCGGGCAGGCAGAAAGGATCATAGGTAAAGCCCGCGAAGCAAACCATGCTATAGTTATCAACTTAAGTCGTGGCCTGGGAACAAGTCTCATCATAGACAATAAGATTGTTAACGGTGGGATGGGATTTGCCGGCGAACTGGGTCATATGCAGTTCGGTAACAAACAAAAAGTGTGTCTATGCGGGAAAAAAGGTTGCCTGGGAAATGATGTCGGAGGGTTTGCCCTGGAAGAAAACTTCATGGAAAAAATAGCCGAAGGAGAAAAGACCATCTTAGACCTCCCTGAAAATGGGGGATCAGTCCGCTACGATGATATTCTTACAGCTGCACTGGATGGTGATGACTTATCCATTAAATTGTTACAGGAAATGGGGTACAAGCTGGGGCATGCACTCGGAAACATTATTAACCTGTTGAATCCTGAACTGATCATTATTGGGGGAAAATTCTCCAAATTGAAAAATCTTTTGCTTGACCCGGTAAAAACCGGGCTTACAAGTTCTGCCCTGGTAAGTCCGTTGCGTCACTGTAATATTGAGTTTTCCGAATTGGGCGATCTGGCAGGGCTGAAAGGAGCAGGAGCATTGGTTTTTGAATATTTTGAACTCATAAAAAACTAACTTCATTATCTGATCATAAGCGTTATTAAGATAAAAGCTTATGCAGCAATATTTAACAGTCTGGCCAGGACTAAAAACCATTTTTATCCCAATATTAATTAACCGCCCCATATTGCGCTGCAAAACCCATATAGTTCTCACAACCGCCGGTGCGTGAAGTGCCCGGGATCATTCGGGCTGCAAGTTTCTACAAATGTTAAGCTCCAACGGGGCAGTTTACTTCTCAAATAAGGCGGTTTTATTCCTCCTGATCAAATAATTTCTGATGGACGATACATTTAGAATTTTTTCCCTTTTGGCAGGTTCCAGACTGATTTCCTTGTTACCGCTAATCAATGATTCCAGAGGAATGCCCAGATACCGGTTTAATAAAGCGATCATCTTCAGGGTCAAGGGTCTTTTCCCATGCAGGACTTCAGATACCCTTGTTTTTCCACCAAAAAGGGGAGCAACATCGGTTTGTTTCAGATTCATCTGCTCAAACCTGAATTTTATGGCTTCAATAGGGTTGGGAGCATCAATAGGATAATGTTCCTGTTCGTAATTTTCCACAAGCAACGACAAAAGCTCTATTTCTTCACCTTCGGGGCTTTCGGGGTCAATCGCATTTGTACTGCTGTTAATCAGCTTATAAATACGTTCACATGCCTGGTTATATTCTTTTTCTGATTTTAATATTTTAGCTTTCATAACTTACTGTTTTAGCGTCTATGTTAGTATATTCTGCATGTGTGCCGAACCATACAATAAAAACTATTTTTAGTTTGTATTCAATATCAACGATCAAACGATAATCGTTTCCTTTAATATTGAACACCACTCTTTTGGAGTTTATTATACTGGCATTTCCATACTTCGATTTTAATTCATTGGCATTTCCCCAGTTTGAAAACCTGACTTCGTAAATCCAGGCCTTCAGCGACTCCTGTGCCTGCTTGTATTTGCTGAGTCTGCAATACTTAGCCAGCGTTTTTTCCTTTATAATTCTCATGCACTACAAAGATAATAAAAGTTACCAAATAGGGTAACTGTTTGTTGGTTTATTTTACTTTTCGGGACATTTTTCCGATGCGCTGCAGAACTTGCATGCTCCTCACAACCGCCGCTGCTTGCAGCGCCCGGAATCATTCGGACTGCAAATTTCTATCGCTATTTTGCTTCTCCGGAGCAGTCGGAATCAAAGTAACCGGCTAAGTAATAAAATGCAAGAAAGCTGAAAAGCCTGAAAGGCTTTCACAACAAAGCCCGGGGCATCGCCCCGGGAAAAATGACACAAAACATGCAATCAGGCTGAAGGCCTGATATAAAACAATTTAACGAGCTCCGGACACAGGAAACTCCAGGCCTATATATCTCATCAAAATCCTTCCCAATCAAATATTTTGCAATATTTTATTATCTTTCCGGTTTATTCAGGGAATGGTTTAATTATACAAAAAATTATATGCGAGGTGTAAAGTTATTTTTAGCTGCAGTGGTCATTGTTCTGCTGATTTCATCCGGTCATTTCATTACAGATAATAATTACTTACAGAATGCAAATAAACCAGCAGATGAAAATATTGAACGAGTGCTGATACATTTGGAAAATATACCCCAGGGAAGCAAAGAATATCCGGGTTCGGATGGTATGATCTTTCTTGAAAGAAGAGGATACAAAAAAGAGTCAGAAACCCTTGATGGCATGGCTGTGTTTAGCAATGTGCCCCAAAACAGCGGATACAAAATAACCGGCATTCATCAAAGCAACAGCCAGGCTTTTAACCGGCCTGTGGAGCTTTGGGGCGTGTGGACTAACGTCACAATCAGTGAAAAATTCAACGAATTTACTTATACCAGAAACATGCCTTACATACTGGATATAAAGGCTTCGTATAACCGGCAAAACTCTGCCAATCCATCCCTAAGCAAGGGTGATACGATAAGATTCAATATCATGGTGAGTAACCCCTCTTTTGAAAATTATAAAGGTAGGGTTAGATTGCTATTAAAAAATGCAAACACCGGAAAGATCTTTACAATAAACAAAGATATTTATTTAACTGCCCGTGGTGAGAGACAAAGTCTGATATTAACCTTTAAAGCGGAAGAAGCCGGAGAATACTATCTTGCACCGGGAGTTTTTATCAAACATAGGATAAATCAGTGGACCGATTGCTGGGACTGGTCATCCGATCCGGCATTTTTTGTTTCTGAAGAACACCGTACCCTGCATTTTGCTGGCTTCAGCTGGGATGTTAAAGCAGGGTTCGGGAATCCCGGTTCCAATTTTTGGTCAAACGATACTTCGGATGTATGGGTTGATCAACAGGGCCGGTTGCATCTTACACTAGCAAAGAAATCAAATGACCGGTGGTATTCCACCGAAGTAATTTCCAGGGAAACTTTCAATTACGGAACCTATACTTTCTTTTTAGATGCCAACCCTGCTGCATACGACCCACATGTGGTGGCAGGGATTTTCCTTTACCGCGATGAGCAAAATGAAATAGATATTGAGTTCAGCCGATGGGGCAATGATCAAAACTACCATATCGGCAATTATGTTATTCAACCGGCTGAAACTCCCGGCAACCAATTCAGCTTTCCGCTGTTTACAAATGGTTCACATACTACCCATCAGATCATATGGAAACCCGGGGAGATTTTTTTCAGCAGCTGGCACGGGCATTACCAATCTCCTCCAAACAACAACTACATATCACAATGGCACTACAAGGGAGATTATACACCGGAGCCCAACGGACTTCGACTTTTCTTTAACCTGTGGCTGTTCAGAGGCATTTCCCCGAAAACAAATACAACAGAAAAATTGATAATTAACGATTTTTTTTACAATCCTGTGTAATGATATTTGCTTAATATTTCTTCATTTAACAGATATTTTGCAGCTATTTGATACTTTCTTTTTATTTTTAAAAGTCAATATTCACAAAGCCCTTTTTTTACATTATGGAATAAAAAACATTATGGTAATCAAACATTCAGGGACTATTATGATTTACATATAGATATAAGAATTTGTTTTGTACATAAACATAAATTAAAAATCCAGAACCATTATGAAGACAGACCTTGAAATTGCAAAGGAAGCGACGATGCAACCGATAACAGAAATTGCAGCAAAGCTGGGTATTGAGGAGAAAGACCTGCATATGTATGGCAGACATATAGCAAAGTTGCCGCTCAGGCTTATTGATGAAGAAAAGCTGAAAAATAAAAAGCTTGTACTGGTAACTGCCATCACCCCTACTCCGGCCGGAGAGGGTAAGACAACAACCAGTATAGGTCTTACAGAAGGTCTAAACAAAATCGGTGTAAAAACCACTGTTGTAATACGCGAACCTTCGCTTGGGCCGGTTTTCGGGATCAAGGGAGGTGCCGCCGGTGGCGGACGATCGCAGGTACTTCCCATGGAAGACATTAACCTACACTTTACCGGTGACCTTGCCGCTGTGGAAAAAGCACATAACCTGCTTGCCGCCCTGGTTGATAACCATCTGCAAAGCCGAAACAATAAACTCAATCTGGATCCGCGGAAAATCATCTGGAAAAGGGTGATGGACATGAACGAAAGATCGCTGCGCGATATTATAATCGGAATGGGTGGCCCCAAGCAGGGTATTCCCAGGGAAACAGGTTTCGATATTACTGCGGCGTCAGAAGTTATGGCAGCTCTTTGTCTTGCGAAAGATATTAAGGATCTGAAAGAAAAATTTGGAAATATTCTGGTAGGTTATACTTACGATGATGAGCCCGTTTATGCCCGCGATTTCAATGCACAGGGTGCCATGGCAGCACTTATGAAGTATGCCATCATGCCCAACCTGGTACAAACCATTGAGGGCAACCCGGCCATTATACACGGAGGTCCGTTTGCAAACATAGCACAGGGTACCAATACTCTGTTGGCGACCAAAATGGGGCTTTCACTTTCTGACTATGTGGTAACGGAGGCCGGATTTGCATCAGAACTTGGTGCGGAAAAATTTCTGGATATCAAGTGCCAGTATGGGGGCCTTTCACCAAATGCTTCCGTAATAGTTGCAACCATTCGCGCATTGAAATATCATGGCGGAGCCAAACTTTCAACACTTAACGAGCCCAATACGAGCGCACTGGAAAAAGGACTTCCCAACCTGGAGAAACACGTTGAAAACATTCGTCATTTTAACCTGGAGCCGGTTGTGGCTATCAATAAATTTGCCACTGACACAGATGATGAAATAAAAATTATAAAAGAAAAATGTGATGATCTGGGTGTAAAAGTTGCCCTTTGCGAAGGATGGGAAAAAGGTGGTGATGGTACCATTGAGCTGGCAGAAATGGTAAAAGAAGCAGCTGAAAGTTGCAAAACCTGTTTTACACCGCTGTATGATTTTAAATGGGATATTGAGAAAAAACTCCATACCATTGCCACTAAGCTTTACGGTGCCGATCATGTGGAGTATACCGTTAAGGCAAAGCAGCAGATTACCATGTTTGAAAAAATCGGGCTTGATAAGCTGCCGGTTTGTGTGGCCAAAACCCAGAAATCACTCTCCGATGACCAATACAAACTGGGCCGCCCGAAAGGTTTCACGGTTAAAATACGTGAGTTTGAAGTAGCTGCCGGCGCAGGGTTCCTTATCCCCATCGCAGGTACCATCATGCGTATGCCCGGATTGCCATCGCTGCCGTCAGCCGAAAAAATTGATATTGACAACGACGGCAACATCTCAGGATTGTTCTGATGGTATTCTTAATAACAGCTGTTTAACCGGAAAAGGCTTCGTGAAATGCGAAGCCTTTTTTGGTTAATAATCATCAAAAGCATTTTATACATTAAATTAGCACTTCAATTCAAAACAGTACCTTTTGAAGCCGTTTCTGTTTATCATATCGTTGCTGATGTTTTTACATGCCTTTGCGCAAGGTCCTACCCTTTTGCAACGTGAATCCATGATACCAGCTTCCCGGAGAATCCATCAGCTCGATAGTCTGAGTATTATTGAAGACAGCTTTCAGATTTACGGCCCCGATGAGCAGCCGCTGAATGAAGCCTTTTACGAAATAGATTATATGCGTGCCCGCTTGCAATTAACGATTCCTGAATTCTGGACAGATGACTCCCTGAAGGTAGAATACAGGGTATGGCCTGTAGATTTTTCGCAACCCTTATTTGTACGCGACACATCGCTGATAAGATTGCCGGGCCCTGGCGAAGACCCTGTTGGTATTCCTGTAAGATCAACAATTCCGGAACAGGGCCTGTTGCGCTTCGAAGGGCTGCAGAGTTCAGGAAGCATTACCCGGGGACTTACGCTTGGAAACCGGCAGGATGCCACTCTCAATTCGGCTATGAACCTGCAATTGAGTGGCATGCTTACCGATGATATTGAAATACTGGCTGTGGTTTCTGACCAGAATATCCCCTTTCAGCCGGAGGGTACTACACAACAGATACAGGATTTCGACCGGGTGTTCATTCAGCTTTCAGGCCATGGAGCAACCCTCACCGCAGGCGATTTTGAGATGGATAGGCCTGCCGGATATTTTATGAACATCAACCGCAAAGCGAGAGGGGCAAAGATCAGCTGGGAAAGTGCAGCAGAAGACTCTCTTCTGCCCGGCGGCGGCAGGTTAAAAACGTCGGCAGCAGCCGCCATTTCCCGCGGAAAATATGCCCGAAACCAGATACAGGGTATGGAAGGTAACCAGGGGCCCTACAGACTCACCGGCAACGACAATGAGTCATTTATCGTTGTTTTGGCCGGCACGGAAAAAGTATTTGTTGATGGAGTATTGCTCACCAGAGGCATGGAGAACGATTATACCATTGATTACAATCTTGCCGAAATCACTTTTATGCCATCACGACTTATTACCCGCGACAGTCGTATTATAGTGGAGTTTGAATATGCCGAGCGGAACTACGCCCGCTCAATGCTTTATACAAATAATGAGATCATTTATGACAATGCCAGGTTTCGATTTAACTTTTACAGTGAACAGGATCATCCCAATCAACCCCTCTTCCAGGATATTTCCAATGAACGAAGGCAATTGATGGCCAATGTGGGCGACAGCATTCACCGGGCTTTCGACCTGAATATCGATAGTACCGGATTCAAAAATGACCGTGTAATGTACCGCCTGACTGACAGTCTGGGTTTTGATACAGTATTTGTTTATTCTACCGATCCCGAAAGAGCAGTGTACCAGGTTGGGTTTTCTTATGTGGGGCAGGGAAGCGGAAATTACAGGCAGGTAAGCACTTCGGCCAACGGACGGGTTTATGAATGGATAATACCGGTTAACGGCATTCCGCAAGGTACGCATGAACCTATAATTCAACTGGTAACTCCAAAAAAACATCAGATGCTTACCCTTGGCGGGATGGTAAAAATTTCACACCATACGTCGGCAGATGTGGAATATGCTTTTTCAAACCGCGATATCAACCTGTTTTCCGATCTGCACAAAAACAACAATTACGGCCACGGGTTGAAAATTGCGATAAATGATGTGCGAAAATCGGCGATTAATAAAGAGCTGTCCTGGGAATATATCACGCAGCTGTCATACGAGCTTACCGGTGAAACTTTTCGTGCACCCGAAAGATATCGAGAAGTGGAGTTTGTGCGCGACTGGAATTTAAATCAAATGCCAGGAAGGCAACAGGAACATTTGCCCGGCTTCTCATTTATCGCCCGCAACGAAGAAACCGGCCTGATCAGGTACCGCTTTAATGCTTTCCTTGCCGGCAATGATTATACGGGGTTTATGAACCGCATGGACTCGCGCATTCGTGCAGGTAAAAATCTTTTTGAGTATTATGGAAGTCTGCTCAATGCAGGCGGAATGCGTGAAACAGATTTTTACCGCCACCGGGCTGCCTATACCCGCAACCTGGGTTTCATGCTGGCAGGAATAAGCCACCTGATGGAGAACAATAAAACCATGGCTGCAGGTGAAGATACACTTTCCCGGTCCAGTTTCTTTTTTGAAGAAAGAGAAATTTTCATAAGTAATCCCGATACCAGCGCAAATACTTTTAAAGGATTTTATAAACAACGTTATGATCATTTACCTAACGAAAGTGATTTTGAGCTGGCTAGCATTGCACACGACTATGGCCTGCGGTATAACGCCCGTCGTAATGCCAACCATCGCTATGGAATACAACTTATTTACCGCGAACTGGATGTAAGGAAACAACGATTCCCCGGCGAACAAAACGACCGCACACTTAATGCCAGGGTTGATCATTTCATCAGGCAGTTCCAGGGAGCGCTTACCTCCAATATCTTTTATGAAGCATCGAGCAGTATGGAAAGGAAAAGAGAGTACATATATGTGGAAGTACCGCCCGGGCAAGGTGTTTATGTGTGGATAGACTACAATGAGAATGATGTAATGGAGCTCGATGAATTTGAACTGGCTCCGTATCCCGATGAGGCCAACTTCATAAGGATATTTGTGCCTACCGATGATTTTATCAGAACCTACAGCACAGCTATCAGCCAGAGTATTAACCTGGAGCCGGCACAATTATGGCGTGGAAGCGATGACTGGAAAGAATTTCTTGCCCGTTTTTCCAACCGGCTCAATTACCGGATTGATAAAAAAAACCAGGGAGGGTTATTTGTAGAAAATTTCAATCCCTTTTTTGCCGACGTAGCAGACACATTGCTGATCACCCTCAGTGCTTCGCTGCGCAACTCGCTGTTTTTTAACCGAACAAGCCGAATATGGAGTCTTGAATGGACTATACAGGAAAACAGCAGCAAGAGCATTCTCAGCAACGGTTTTGAAAGCAGGGTATTAAGCTCACAGGCCTGGCGTTCACGTTTCAATATTACGCAGCAGTTGTCGGTTCACTTCAATACCCTTTACGGGGAAAGGACCAATGAATCTGAATTCTTTGACCGGCGCAATTACAGCATACGATTTATTGACCTGGAACCATCTCTTGTTATACAGCTCAGGCAAAACCTCAGGGTTAACCTGATTTATGGTTTCAGCAGGCAGGAAAACAAACAGGGTAATATCGGTGAAACAGCCCTGATACATAAAGGCATAGTAGAAACAAGGGTCAGTTTCCCGTCAAGGGGCAACCTTCAGGCGCGCTATCAGCTTTCGCAAATTGACTATCCTTATGACCTGAATACACCGGTTGCCTTTGAAATGCTGCAGGCACTCAGGTCAGGCACCAACCACATCTGGAGTATAAACTGGCAGCATAACCTGAATTCATATTTGCAGCTTAATTTAAATTATAATGGCAGAAAACCACCCGATGTGCAGGCAATACATACCGGCACCGTGCAATTGAGGGCATTTTTCTGATCCGAAATTGGCTTTTCCAAATCAAACCGAATTTCTTTCTGTATTATCTCAATAATAATTTTATTTTTGCAGGTACCCAATTATCAAAACACAACGATTAACATAAAACCCTTAAAGACAAAACACACGTTATGCTAAATCTCATACTTTTCGGTCCTCCCGGAGCCGGAAAAGGAACGCAGTCGGAGTTGATCATGTCGCGCTACAACCTTACCTACATTTCTACCGGGGAGGTACTTCGAAATGAACTCAAAGCCGGTACTCCACTGGGTCAGCAGGCAAAAAAGATCATTGAATCGGGCGGGCTGGTCGATGATGAGATCATCGTACAGATCATTGGCAATGCCATACAGTCTGATACCAGCAGCGATGGTTTCCTGTTCGATGGTTTCCCCCGCACCTACGTGCAGGCTTATATTCTTGACGGATTATTTACAGGGCTTCAAACTAACCTGACCAAAATTATCATCCTTGAAATTTCTGAAGAAGAGTGTACCAAAAGGCTCCTGCAAAGGGCAAAAGAACAGGAACGTAGTGATGACAATGAAGCAGTTATCAGGCGACGGCTGCAGGAATACCATCAAAAAACCCTTCCCTTGCTGGAGTTTTACAAGGATACTGACAAACTGGCCAGGGTAAATGGTTTGGGTACTACCCAGGAAGTGTTTGAACGTATCAACAAAGTCATAATCGAGGAGATCAACAGCAAACCCATAAATATTATGGTTTACGGATTTCCCGGTTCAGGAAAAACTACCCAGGCCAAAAAACTGGCCGAAGAGTTTAATCTTACCTACATATCAACCAGTGAATTGTTGAAGGAAGAAGCACAGACAGGATCCAAACTGGCTGAGCAGATCAATCCATACCTGGAAAAAGGTTTACTGGTGCCCGATGAAATTGTAATACGGCTCATAGAAAAAAAGCTGAAAGAAACCGATGGCAACAACCGCGGCTATGTTTTCAAAGGTTACCCGCGCACATTGGTGCAGGCATACATTCTTGACGGGATTATGAGAAAGAAAAACTGTGCCATCAATTGTGTGATCAATTTACAGGTGCCCCAGCTTGAACTGGTAAAGCGGCTTGATGCCCGCAGCAAAACACCCGACAGCATGCCCTATGATAAAAGTGCGGCCACAATCGTTGCAAGACTTGAAGAGCATTCGCAACGTAATGATTCCATTGTTAATTACTACCGTAAAAATAAAATACTGGTAGATGTAGATGGACAGGGGAATAAAGATGTTGTATATGAACGCATTAAAGACCATGTGCTGAGAGCCATACGCAATCTGAGATAAAGGGGAATTCAAATTCGTTTTTCATTGTATTAAAAACCAACAACTTGTATTACAGTTCTTTTAATTTAAAAATACATGCTATAAATTAACATAGTATTCACATTAACACGTATTACCAACTTTAACTATTATTAAAATGGCAAAAAAAATCACAGTAATTCTGATCACTGCCCTGATGCTGAGTTCATGCATCACCACAAAGGTGCAGGTAAACAGTAAGTATCCGGGAGTAATACCCATTGATACGCTCAACCTGGTTTCCGTAGTTTACGGTCCGGTTGTACAACCCGTTATTCCGCTCATTGATGCAGCGGCATTCAACGGACGTACAAATAAGATATCTGACCAGATCCTGGAAGAACAAAAAGGAATGACAGAAGTATATAAAAAGATACTGCTAAGAAACCTGAACAATAGAGTAACAACCTACATAAAAACCGGAGATTATTTTACAGATGAAACTGCGCAACCTTATAAGGCAAAAGAAGGGATACTGATTGATAATAAAAACTTTCCGGTGGTATGGTTTGATGGTGAAGGGATGAACCTGTGGGATTACGGAAAAGGCACCAATGTTCGGGCTATATTTGAAAGTGACCCACAATTAAAAAGCCGTATAGCGAAATTTGCCAGGGAAATGAATATTAACAATGTTTTGGTTAGTTTCAACAGGCTGGCAGTGATAGGTGTAGGTATGTTCGGCAGCACAGGTAACATAAGGCTTGAATCGTATCTTTACCTCTATGATGCAAACGGAAACTTAATGATGGATGCATACGGCTGGACCAAACCCAGCTCTATAGGCGGACGGGAACTATACGAATACCAGGCTCAAATGGATAAATTTGAAGAATTGGTAGTATTACTTTCCAATGAACTTGTAAAACATATCCGATAATTGTTTCAAACCTGCATTTTTAAACTAACTTATTGAAAAACCCTGGCATATCCCCTGCTTTTATGTAAACAGGGAATATGCCTGAAAATCTATTTTGTTATGATAAAAAAGAGTATTTCAATCCTGGTATTCAGCTTAAGTTTTATAATTGTTTACGGGCAAAGTGAGTATAATCTGCCTCCTGAAAACTTTTATAAAGAAGCCACTCTGGGTTTGCAGAATTTCCAGCGATTGCCTGTGCAGAACCTGCGCATAACCGGCGATAGCATTCATTATTACAGCAGGGGAGAAACACTTGGTTTGCATCTTGATGAAATCAGCTTTATTCGCGTAAAGGAAGGAACCAAAGCCGGCCAGGGAGCACTGATCGGTGCCGGCAGTGCTGCAGCAATCTCATTAATGGCTGTTATGGATGTACAAACCGATCCTGACTATGAACTAAAAGACAATGCAGGTGGCTCTATCCTGCTGTTTGTTTTAGGCGGTGCAGCCCTGGGGGGTATTATCGGAAGTTCTGTACAGGCAGAACAGTCATACTACATTCACGCCAGCAGTCAGTAAAATGAAAGGTCCGGCACATAAGAACGCATACTAAAGACCTGTTTGCTACACCAGTCTTTACAATCTCCTCCTGTGCATGCTGAGTAATAACTCCCTGAAACAGTCGTTATAATAAAACTTTATAATTTTGCCGGGGAATCAGAATTTAACTCAATTAACAGCCATGCTTCGATTTATATTTGTGTTTTTTGTCCTTACGGGACTGATATTTAATGGGTTATATGCGCAAAACTCCGCTGAAGAAACTCCGGAAGTACATGATACCATTCAGGAGAACATCATATACTTTTCTCCGGAAGAAGCCAATTCATACATCCATGAACTGATTAAAAGGGAGAATTTCTGGAGATTGGATAATGACACCCTGAGGTATGCGCTCAACCGCCTAATGAATCAAACATTTGAGCCCTTTGACAGTGTAAGAAACAGGCTCACGCGGTTTCCGTTTGATTCAGTAAGAATCCGTCCTTCTTTCATTGTAAAAAATGATACTATTCCCCTACGATGGCTTAATGACAGCATTTTTATTGTAGATACCATTCCCCTGGAGCAAAATCCGTTGATTGTTGAAAAAACCATAATGAAGAAAGCCCTGGATACCTTTGCCATGCCTTTTGGCGACAGGGTGCCCGATGCACGGTTTATCATAGATTCTTTGCTACAGACAAAAGATACCATAACTGATATTTACATTGACGCGCTGTTTCTTAAATCAAAGAATATAAGGATGCACAGGGTTGCGGAAGAAACCATTTTACCGCCTGTACTACCCCCCGGAAGCAGAATATCATCAAAGTTCACAGAAGACTCTGCCCGTATTGTTTTAACAGAAACCACGAGGGTATTTATTGCCGATACAGATTCGCCATTTTATATTGTCCCGGGATTAAAGATGACCGATTCATTGCAACAAGCGGTAAATACGCTTCTTTCTTACACCTATGAGCGCGATTCCATCCTGGTATATCTCAACGATATTGATGGCCGTAAAACTCCGTTCTGGCTGACTACACAGTACGATGACCTGTACAGGTACTGGGTAAAAAACCAGGAGAACGACTCTATTACCGTATGGGTGGGAAATCCAACAAAATATGACATCACCCTGGTAATGGAAGAGGACGTAAACGTTGAGCGCCTGGAAAAGAAACCGGCAGATGATATTCCTATCCATACCCTCCAGCCGGAGCGAACCCTGGCAAAACTCGAACCCCTTGAAGAGATTCCGGTTTACTGGAATTATGGCTTTGAAAGTTCATTTACACTGAATCAGAATTATCTTTCAAACTGGTCGCGCGGCGGTGAGAGTTCTTTTTCAAGCATGCTCGATATCAAGGGTTCAGCCGATTATACCAAAACAGCTACCAAGGAAGAGTGGTCCAACAACGGAAGGTTAAGATACGGTTTTGTTAGAACAAAAGAACAGGGCTTCCGAACCAATGCTGACATGATTGAAATCAACTCGCAGTACAATAAAGTTATAAGAGAAAAAATTGATTTCAGCTCCAGTTTCTACGGAAAAACACAGGTTGCCAAAGGTTATAACTATCCCAATGATTCAGTTGTCATTTCCCGGTTCCTGAATCCCGGAACCTTTACTATTGGTGTGGGTATAGAGTATAAACCTTTTAAAAAAACACGTATCAATTTTTCTCCCCTTTCATACAGAAATACCTTTGTACTTGACACAACAAATATAAATCAGTCTACTCACGGGGTTGAAAGTGATAAGCGTGCACGACAGGAAATGGGGGGACAAATGGTAATTAGAAATACCACAACCATCTGGGATGGCTTTGAAGTGAAAAATTCAATCAGGCTGTTTTCCAGTTATCTTGATAAACCTAAAAACATAGACGTTGACTGGGAAATGAATGTGGAAATGAAAATCAACTGGTATTTCAGCATCAGATTTAACCTTCATCTGATTTATGATGATGATGTGCTGTTTCCTGTGCTTGATGATAGCGGAGAACCTGTGCTTCTTCCGGATGGTGAACCTAAAAAAGTTCCCAGAACACAATTTAACCAGTTTCTCGGGTTAACAGCGGCTTTCAGAATTTAAGCCTTTAGTTGATCTGCTCTTCCATGCTTTCCAGCTTATCATTGATGCGCAGGTCCTTATAAAGCTGAAACAATTTTTGAATTACCACCTGGTCTTCGGGCTCCTGATCATACGCTTTGTCGAGCCATAGTACTGCATTTTCAAAGGCTTCGGCAGATCTTGCTTTTTCCTGCTGCACAAGCGTGTTAAGGGTAAGGGTTCTTGCACTTTCTTCAATTTCTACTCCAATGTTATAATAGCAGGTTGCAATATTCACATATATCATTAAATCTTCGGGAGCCAGTGCATTGGCTTTCCTGTAAGCTTCAATTGCGTTGGTATATTGCCCGGCTTTCTGATAGATCAACCCCTGGGTGTATGGAAATATATATTTTTCAGGGCTTTGTAACATCGCACTGTCCAATAGATGAACAGCCTGATCGATTTCATTTAACTGAAATAATAAATCGGAAAGCAACAGGATCAGGTTCTCGTTATCATCATACTTTTCAATGCTTTCTTCAAGTGCATTTTGGGCAGAAACAGTATCGCCGTTTGCCAGATTAGCCTGAAACAATAAATGAGCTGCATTGGCTGAATAATTGTAATCGTGCAGCCTGTTCAGGTGTTCAATGGCTTTGTCCCATTTTTGAGCTTCATAAGCAGAAATTGCCGCATTAAAAACCAGGCTGGTATCAACATGCATGGAAAGTATAGGGCTACGTGTTATTTCGAGTGCCTGCTCAAAGGCTTTCATTGCATCTTCAAACTTCTTATTTTGAAAGTGCTTCTCACCCAGTTTCTGAAAGTCATTGGCCAAAAGGACATAGTTTGGAGCCAGTTGTCTTTCAAGTTTTCCGGGAGGATCAAGCTCCAGTGCCTTTTCATAGGATTCAATGGCTACATACAGCTGATCAGGATAAAGTTCATACTTTTTTTTATCGTTCTTTTCCATTCCCTCCCGGTAGGCTGTCTGACTTAACAGTCCCCTCGCATACCATGTGCGCGACCATTGTGCTGATTCTTCATCTTCAACCATTTCCTCAACCAGATCTTTGGCATCATTGTATTTCTGGGTTTCAATGAGATGAAAAACTGAGATCAGTTTGCTTCTTTTCAAAGGCGTCATTACAGTGCAGCCGGAAAGAATCAATATCAAAATAAGTAATCTCTTCATTATTTAATGCTTCCTTTATTAATCAGAATATTCTCTTTTTATCATTTCACCGGAATAACCGAAAGGATATTACAATTTTAAATACTGCCGGTTATCTTCGTATACTACAACGCCCGCCTTTAGCTTACATTGCATTCGTATCTCGATTTACACTGCAAAGATAAAGAGAACTTGCGTAATGGATAAAAATACATAACAGCAGATCATATTTAATTAAACAAAAAGGTTTTTATAAATGTTAAAGCTATTTGATGAATCATGTGAATAATAATAAAACAAATAAAAAAAACTAAAACATTATGAGTAAACATTTTGCAAGTGCATTCTGGGAAGGAAATCTGCCCAAAGGAAATGGAAGTTATGTATTAAAAACGAGTGGACATGTGGGTATGCTCAAATTTTCCACACGTTTTGAAGACGACAAATCGGCATCAAGCCCCGAGGAACTTATTGGTGCAGCACATGCAAGCTGCTTCTCTATGGCTCTTTCACATGCCCTTGATCAGGGAGGGTATACACCCATTAAAGTGGATACCGATGCTGAAGTTACCCTGTCGAAAACAGATAATGGATTTGCCATTACCGAAATTCTGCTGAAAACCAAGGCAAATGTGAACAACATTGACAACGACAAATTCCAGGAAATTGCAAACGGCGCCAAAGAAGGCTGTCCCGTTTCAAAGGCCCTGGCCGCTACCAATATTAAGCTGGAAGCTGAACTGGTATAGCAGGAAAAATATTTGTTTAAAGTTAACCGCAAGTCTGTATGATCATTCCATATAGGCTTGCGGTTTTTTATTGGTAAGGTATTTCATTCAAAACAATATCACAATCAATTACCCCTTTTTTTTTCACTATTAAGTTCCTTTGAATTGCCATAATTCATATATTGCATAAGAATTGTTTCCAAAAAGATCACATGACCAAAAACATCAAACCCTGGTACGAATCTCTATTTGAGAATTATGCCCGCAGATACGATGAAGAAAGCTTTACCAAAGGAACTTTGGGCGAGTGCAATTTCATTGAGAAAGAACTGAACCATAATAAGGAGCTGAAAATCCTGGATGTCGGCTGCGGTACCGGACGACATAGCATTGAACTGACCAAACGAGGATACCGGATAACAGGAATTGACCTGTCGGAATCGCAGATTGCCAGGGCAAAGGAAAAAGCACGGGAAGAAAATCTGGAGATTGATTTCCTGGTTCATGACGCCAGAAACCTGCCCTATAAAAATGAATTTGATGTGGCCATTATGCTCTGTGAAGGCGGATTTCCGCTGATGGAAACTGATGAGATGAATTTTGAGATACTGAAAAGTGCATCGAAAGCACTAAAACCAAAAGGAAAGTTCATCTTTACTACCCTAAACGGATTGTTTCCCGTTTTTCATTCTGTGGAAGAATTCCATCAATCAACAAATGAAGAAAATGATGCGGTATATCACAGTAATACTTTTGATTTTATGACTTTCCGCGATCATAATATAACTGAAGCTTATGATGATGATGGAAATAAAAAAATACTGGAATGCAACGAAAGGTATTATGTGCCCAGCGAAATTACCTGGTTGCTGAAATCGCTGGATTTTAAAAAGATTGATATTTTTGGTGCCAGACTGGGTGCGTTTTCCAGGGAACACAAGCTTACCACAAAAGATTTTGAAATGCTGGTGATTGCAGAAAGATAAATCCGGTAACAGAAAAATCAGCTGAAAAAAATTAATTAAAAAAGACAGGAATATCACATGAAAAAACTCTCTCCAAAAACCGGTCTTTCTCCAGGCAGTCTGGTATTTGTAGGTCATAAGAAGACCGACATAACGGCCATCGATATCATGGATTTCAACCCCACTGAACTGCGGGAGTTTCGTACAGAAAATCCTGAAGATTTTTTCCCTTTAAAGGATAGTTCTGATATTTCCTGGATTGACATCAAGGGAATACACAACACAGACCAGATAGCAAAGATGGGAGAGCATTTTCAGATTCATTCGCTGGTGCTTGAGGACATTATGAATACAAGGCAAAGGCCCAAAATCGATTTTTACGATGATTACATTTTTGCCGTGCTGAAAATGATTTTGTGGAATGACAAAAAGAAAACCATTGAAACTGAGCAGATCAGCCTGATCATAGGCCAAAAATACGTACTCTCCTTCCAGGAAAAGGAAGATGATATTTTTGAACCATTGCGGGAAAGGATCCGCAAGGGCAAGGGACGACTCCGCAATATGGGTTCCGATTACCTGGCTTATGCCATGCTTGATATCACGGTTGATAATTATTTTCTTGTGCTTGAAGGTATTGGTGAGCATATGGAGTTACTTGAGGAAAGACTTTTGCAAAATCCTGATAAGGAAATTCTGAAAGAAATTTATGTTTTCAAGCGGGAGAATCTTCTGTTGCGAAAAGCGGTATGGCCACTCAGGGAATTGGTTTCTCAGCTGGAACGATCCGAACTCCCCCTGATAAAGAAAAAGACCCGGCCTTTCCTTCGCGACTTATACGATCATACCATACAAGTGATTGATACAGTGGAAACCAACCGCGATATGACGGCAGGATTACTCGAGCTTTACCTTTCTACCATGAGCAATAAAACCAATGAAGTAATGAAGGTGCTTACCATTATTGCCACCATTTTTATTCCTCTCACCTTTATTGCAGGAGTTTACGGTATGAATTTCGATCATATGCCTGAGCTTCACTGGCCATGGGCATATTTTGCCGTAATGGGGATCATGGGGTTCATTGCCCTGGTAATGTTATGGTTTTTCCGAAAGAAAAACTGGATATAAAGCTAAATTTATATGGTTCAGATGTTCATATTAGCGGGTGGCTTAGTGCTGCTTATATATGGCGCCAGTCTGATGGTTGACAGTGCATCAGCTCTCGCCAGAAGTCTCCGTATTCCTGATATTGTGATCGGACTTACCATTGTTGCTTTTGGCACTTCAGCACCCGAGCTTGCAGTAAACATTTTTGCTGCTTTGCAAAACAGTTCCGGAATAGCCATTGGTAATGTTACAGGCAGCAATCTTTTCAATGTTATGGTCATCCTGGGATTTTCAGCAGCAGTATTCCCCCTCACCGTCAAGAGCAATACTACCTGGATAGAAATTCCTTTATGCCTTCTTGCTGCACTGGTACTGCTGGTGATGGCCAATGATATTTTTCTGGAACAGTCAAATGTTTCAAAAATCAGCAGGACAGAAGGGTTAATATTATTAACGTTTTTCCTGATCTTTCTGGCATATAACTTTCAGTTGGCAAAAAAAGGTGATGTGTCAGATGATTTGGTCGTAAAAACGATGGGCAAAACCAAATCTGTCATTCTGATCATTGCAGGATTGATATTGCTTGTGGCAGGTGGTCGATTGATCGTTAATGCTGCCATTTCCATTGCCCGTGACTTTGGCATGTCAGAACGTATCATTGCCCTCACGATCATTTCAGCAGGTACTTCCCTGCCCGAACTGGCCACTTCAATCGTTGCAGCTTTTAAGAAAAACACCGATATTGCCATTGGCAACATTGTAGGGTCAAATATCTTTAATGTTTTCCTGGTGCTTGGAGTTACTGCTGTGATAAATCCTGTGGATATTTTGCCGGGAGCAAACGTAGATATGATGCTGAATGTGCTGATAAGCTTACTGTTGTTTATCTTTATCTTTACCGGAAAAGGTCGCCGGATCAACCGTACAGAGGGTATTATTTTCCTGCTGATGTATGGTGGTTATCTTTTTTACCTTCTCAGATAAAAATTAAAAACAACTGCTTTTCAAATTCATTTCTTCGCACTTTCATGCCCGGCCAGATATCCGGTTGACCAGGCGATCTGCAGGTTAAAGCCGCCTGTGTTGGCATCCAGATCAATAACTTCACCGGCAAAATAAAGACTTTTTACAAGCTTTGATTCCAGGGTTTTGGATTGAATTTCAGTGGTGGGAACACCGCCTGCGGTAATGATAGCTTCCTTGAAGCCCGGATGTCCTGTTATGGTAAACCTGAAATCCTTCATGAGCAGAAGGATTTTTTTCCGTTCCTTCCCTCCCAGCTGATTGCAAAGCTTTTTACCATCCAGCTCAAGTATTTCAAGAAAAACCGGAATAAGACTCGATGGCAACCATAGTCTGAAGATATTTTCCACCTGTTTTTTTCCGTGGGTATTCAGGTCGCGCAGAAGGCGGGCATCCAGTTTTTTTTCGTCCAGGGCAGGTTTCAGGTCGATGCTGATTTCCACTTTGTTTCCCTCGGAAATTGCTTCCACCACATGCCGGCTAAGGGTAAGGATAACCGGACCTGTAAGTCCGTAATGGGCAAACATGAGCTCACCAAACTCTTCCCTTGTTTTTTTGCCGTTTACCCATACCACTGCATTGATGTTCTTTAAACCCAGGCCCTGCAGTCTGGCTGCAATATCTTCTTTGGTTACCAGGGGAACCAGTGCCGGCTGCGGCTCAGTGATCGTGTGTCCGGCCTGTTTTGCCAGGTCATACCCATCGCCGGTGCTGCCGGTAGCCGGATAGGATTTACCACCGGTGGCAATAATCACACTTTGTGCGTAAAACCCGAGGATGCCACTGTCGGTCATTGCCCTTACTCCTTTCACCTGTTCATTTTCAATGATAAGTTCATTGACACGCACATTAAAAACCCTGTCAATATTTTTGGTACCCATCCAATCCAGAAGCGCATTGAGTACTTCTTTGGCGTCATTACTTACCGGAAACACTCTGCTACCGCGTTCTGTAGTGGTTTCAACTCCCCTGTCATGAAGGATCTGCAGGATTTCATCCTTGAAAAAAGCATGGAATGCATGTTTGAGAAAGCGGCCATTGGGAAAGATATTTTTCCAGTACTCCGACAATGGCGCATCGTGGGTAATATTGCAACGCCCCTTGCCGGTAATGAGCAACTTCCGGCCCGGCTGACGCATTTTTTCAATCAGCAGAACCTTTGCGCCCAGCTGTGCCGCCCTGCCTGCTGCAACAATACCTGCCGCACCGGCACCTATAACAATAACATCCCATGTATTGGTTGATTTCCCCATTATGACAATTTAAATCCGGGGCAAAAGTACGTAATAAGGTGGAATCTATTCATCCTTAAAAAGCGAAATATTCCTGAATGCCTTTCCATCAAACAACCCTTTGTGATTGATCTTTAGCTCGGGAATAACGGTAAGGGCCATAAAGGAAAGCGTCATAAAAGGAGCTTCCAAACTGCTGCCGTTCTTTTTGGCCAGTGTGCTGAGCTTTTCATAATCGATTGCCATTTCATTCACATTTACATCGCTCATGAGACCGAAATAAGGAAGCGGGATACCCAGAATTTCTGCATTAACGGCAAAACACATCCCACCCTTGTTTTTTACAACCCATTCCAGGGCATAATCCAGGCTGTCATCATCGCAACCTACGGCAATGATATGATGGCTGTCATGGGCCACACTACAGGCCATTGCTCCTTTTTTCAGACCAAAACCCTTTACAAAAGCAACTACCGGCGGGTCTTCAGAATACCGGTCGAGCAGCACAATTTTCAAAAGATCATTGCTTAAATCAATTTTTACTTCTTCCCCGTTTTTACAATCTTCAACCAACCAGCCGGTAAAAAGGTCGCCATCTATGGCTTCCATAACATTCATCTGATTTCCGGCAGTTTCAACAGTTAGTTTGCCGGGCAGGTAGGTCTTCCTGAACGGGAAAAGCGGCGGGTAGCTTTCTTCCGGCTCGAAACTTAGTTTTTCATTTTTGAAGACCGGTTTCCCCTTCAGCCATGTTTCCAACACCTTAAAGTCCATCAAATCATCCACAACAACAAAATCGGCCGAATCACCCTGTCGAAGCAATCCCAGCGGAAGGTTGTAATGCTGTACCGGATTTACACAGGCTACTTTCAGCACATCAAACAGGTCGTGACCCTTTTTTATGGCACGATGAACCACTTTGTTGATATGGCCCTTCATAAGATAATCAGGATGACAGTCATCGGTGCAGAACATAAGCATATCTGCATGCTCACTAATGAGCGGGATCAGCGTTTCAAAATTTCTGGCTGCGCTGCCTTCTCTGATAAGCACTTTCATACCCAGCTCAATCTTATTGCGGGCTTCTTCAATGGTGTTACATTCGTGATCAGTGGCTATGCCGGCCTTTGCGTATTTTTCAGCATCCTTGCCTTTAAGTCCGGGAGCATGCCCATCAATGGGTTTGCCATTATCTTTTGCCAGCCGGAGTTTTTTCATAACTTCTTCATCGTCATGTAAAACCCCGGGGAAATTCATCATTTCTGCAAGGAAATAAAAATCTTTGTTCTGAATAAGTTTCTCAACATCTTCAGCGGTAATTACGGCACCGCTTTTTTCAAGAGGCGAAGCCGGTACACAGGAAGGCACTCCGAAATAAATCCCCATGGGCACATCTTC
>JBHEOF010000011.1:0-255 GCA_046261715.1 Bacteroidales bacterium | reverse complement strand
CCCGCCACATTGGCCACTTCATGGGGGTCGGTAACCACACCCACAGTGCCATGCTTTACTGCTGCAGCGGCAAATCGCGAAGGGATGAGCATACTGCTTTCTATATGCACATGGGCATCAATGAAACCCGGAATAATGAAAGGATGCCTGATTTCCGGATCCGGCTCAATGGACGCAATCTTCCCGTTTTTAATCAGGATCTCTGCACCTGTCCGGGTTTTTCTTACCGGGTCAATGATCACTCCGGAAATCCGC
>JBHEOF010000109.1:0-6834 GCA_046261715.1 Bacteroidales bacterium | reverse complement strand
AAAAGATCATATTATCAGATTTCAATATTATTTGCCCCCTATTATCTGAAATAAGATAGCTGGTTTTCACAGTATTTTCCACATTAAATTGAACAGAAAACTCATTGTCAAGCGGGTTTGGATAAACAGTTAAATCATAAGGGTTTTTTCCGTCAATTTCAAACTCATTGATTGAAAGAGGATTTACAGTAAGCCAGACTTCATAAATGGTATTATCTGCACTTGTGGTATTTGTTTGATTACTAGCAAAAGGATTTAAAGTTGGGCTAATTATACCGCCGTAAATGTGGCCTATCATAAAAGTCGATTGACTGATTTCATGGAGCTGAAAAACTTCATTTGAATAGTGCGGTAAATCCAGATTAGGTATGAACTCAGCGCTGGAACCTTGTAATGCGGGCATTTCAACCGGAAGCTGATATTCAGTAAGATTTCCGTTGGCATCTCTTGTCAGGCGACTGATAGTCTTTACAAACGGGACCAAATCATCTTGTATTACATTTCCATTTTGGTAATAATATTGACTTATTCCTCCAAAAAAAACAGAATGCATATTGTTATTGATACTATCGTATAAACAAGCTACCGCACTATGATAATTGCTTAAATATTGATTAAAAGTTGTAATGGGTGTATAATTATTTTCTTTGATATCAACAGGATATAAAAAGGGTAAGTCAGCATTAATTTGAAAAACTCCTGATGATATGGTAAATCCTTGTTCGCCATTAGGAAAGATTTGAGGCAACAGATTATAATCTCTTCTTCTTAAATGAACCGGGTCTGTAATTGCAACGTAATTATCGAAACTAAGCTGAGTTCCTGAATTGTCAATTGAAAATTTTCTGATTTGGTTGGTGTATGTTTGTGTGTATGTTGGGTTTCCCATAGGGTTATACCTTCCGTCAAACCTATGACCACCAACTAAATAAAACAAATCGTTCAATTTTTTTAAATGCCCACCTGTAACAGCAAATATATCATCATGTATCTGTTTAAAGTAAGGTGTTATTGTTTCATTGTTTTGAATGGCGTTTATCAGATCAGGAACATTAACAGTAGTTAAATCCGGATAGGTAATATGATCATCTGCAACCTGAGAAAAACCATATCCGCCAATAATGTAAAGTGTATCCTGGTCTTGATAAAAGTTCATATTGGTAGACTGCAACTGTTCTTTAATACCGGTAGGCAAAACATTTAGAGATGATAACCAGAACTGATTGCCTGCCACATCTATTACATAAATATCTGTGTTGTTTTGAGATGCAGGAAATGAATTAAAAGGTTGCCTTGCGTGAAGTCCGTCTTTACGACCACCAATAACCAACCATTTCCCCTGATACTGTGCATATACATATGAATGTAGCCCGGGCAAATTTGTTACTGAAACCGGAACTAACGAGACTTCGTAGTTAAAAGAGTTTTGACTCAATACATTTAAACTAAATGCAAGCAGCAAAAATGTCGCAATATTTGATACTTTATTCATCTTTTTTTATTTTTAATTGTTCAGATAGTTTGTTTCGCTTTTTTCAGCGAGAAACATCCAAAATCTTATTCCTGCACTGATTAATAGCTGGTTTTCTAAATAATCATTATCGTGTGTGTTTAAAGCTAATTCAAGGATGATTTATATTTGTCTAAATTGTTTTTTACCATCAAAGATACTTTCAAATTTTTCTGAATGGAAAAAAATAAAAGGGCATTTTGAATTATATATGAATGTATAAATATAGTTATATTAATTAGATGATAACAAAGAATATAAAAACCAACCACTGCAGGTTCCAACTCCCCCTTTCAGGGGGTCGGGGGTATTTGGATTGCCACGGATCTTGAGATGGGTTAAGGTTAAGGTTAAGGTTAAGCGATAGCGAAGTTGAATGCAGTGAAATCCCGTGACCGGAAGGATAAGGGAACCCTGGAGTGAGAGAGATTCGGGAATGGTTTTATGGGTTAAATTCAGCAGGTTATATTTTGTTCTTTACGTCATTATTATTTTCTATCAGATCAAGAAACTTAAAAGCCAGGTAGCCTGACCAGAATGTCCAGCCCAGGTATAAAAATCGTTGTTTCAGTCCGAAATATTCCGGTAATATTGAAGGGAAGAATATCAGGAACCCCAACAACATAAGCAGTAAACCTGTTATAGCTCCGGCTCTTATTCTTAACTGACTCTCATTGTTTCGCCAGATTATCAGTGCCAATAATGGCGACAGCATAAAAAGTGGAAAGGGGATTCCTATTATTCCGTGTAATCTTAAGGGCATGGGTACAATACCAGGGCCTGCAAGAAATGAAAAGAACAACAGAAATAATACCGGAGTTGTATTGATATGATGAGATTTACAAATTCTGTACAGCCCAATGACAAATAAAATATTTAAAACGGAGCTAAGAACCAGACCTGTTGAAAATATGTATTGGGGTTCAGAACCCAGGGCACCCAATTCACTTACCATGTTTGAGAAATGATTGTAATCATCTATCATCAGGCCACAAATCAGGGTTGTTACCCAGAATATTACCGGGCTTATGAAACCCGCATATAATAAGTGTTTCTCCTTCAATTTATTGTGGTCTTTTGTTCAGCTGCTCACTAACCCTGAACCCATCCGAAGAAATCGGCATAAGTCTGAAAGGGGGAGCCAAAAGAACATAATGGGCTGGTGCAATTTTCGGCTCTCCCTTTCAGAATATCAGAAGGTATTTTGACAGCCGTATTTATTATAACTCAACCAATTCAACCCTTCGGTTTCTTGCCTTGCCTTCATCGGTAGCATTGCTCATTTGTGGCGAAACTGAACCCACACCGTAAGGAATAAGCTGCGCCTGCTCAATTCCATATTCTGCTACCAGCTTTTCAATTACTGCTTTTGCCCGATCGTTTGATAAAGTAACATTGGCATCAAAATCACCCGTATTATCGGTATGACCCACAATTATAAACTTTTTATCAGGATTATCTTTTAAATAATCTGCAATTATTGCCAGTGCACTATTTGATTCATTCTTAACTTCAGATTTACCGGTATCGAAATAGATGTCATAAATGGCTATTTTCCCTTTATCGGCAATACCTTCATTCAATACATTCAATGTAACATTATCCATATCCATTGGCTCAGCCAAAACTGTAACAAGTGTGTAATAGGTCTTGCTTTCAACCACAGCAGCAGCCACGCTTATATATATGTCATTTTCTGCTGTTGAAATTTTCCCTGCAACATAATCCTGCGCAAAATTAGGAAGTTGAAGATAAGCATACCCGCCATTTGCTTTTCTGCCTCTCGTAAACAAATCCTGCATAAACCGGACCCTTTCTCCGCTATCTTCATCTGTATAGCGTTTAGCGCTCCTCGATAAATGAATTATTGTACCACCCTTTGACTGAATCGCTTTTTCGTAATTTTTTATTACTTCATAGGAAGAAATACCCTCCGGCAACTCACAAAATTGTCTTCGCATTTTACCGTCAACAGCTTTATGAGAAGTTGGGCCTGTTAAATAATAATGCGTTTCATATCCAATATCGTCGTCATAAATTTTTGTGCTGCCTTCAAAAAGGCTGATAATCTCATCCTGTGCTTGTGCTGGTAACACCAGTGCTGATAATAGTATCAGCATCCATAAAGAACTTAATTTTTTCATAATTACTCCTGGTTTTGGTTAGTATTAAGATCGAAATTCAGTTTAGTATAATTAGGATAATCTATTAGCACTCACAAATATATACTACATATCATAGTGCTTTATGAAAAGTTATTAACGAAGAATTGATATTTATAAACATTAGTGATTAGTGATTAGTGATCAGGGCTTAAGATCAGGGATTGGGGATTAGGGATTGAGAAGTCGGGAAATTTTGGTGTAATTATCAGTGTTTGTTGCGAACAAAAAAATTTGATAGTATATTAGTTGTCCCAACCGGTAAAAATATATTATCAGCATGAAAGAAAAACTCAAACAGGTTTTCGGGTTGATAAAGCGTGCAGCCAAAAAATACAAGAAGGATAATCCGTTGCAATTAGCAGGTACCACAGCCTTCTTTGCAATTTTTGCCATAGCTCCTTTAACTATTATTATTGTATCTGTTGCCGGAATGTTGCTTGGGCAGGAAGAAACTCAGACCAAACTTTATGCAGAAATAGATCAGTTTTTTGGTGGACAGGGTGCACAGTACATCCGGAGTATTGTAGAAAATTTAGAAAACAAACGAAAAGGCATTATTGCTACTATTGTTGGGTTTTCCATCTTTATTTTTATATCCACCACCTTTTTTTCGGTACTGCAAAGTTCGCTTAACCACATATGGAGAGTTCGGGCAAAACCCGGGAATAATCTTCTGAGAGCCTTATATGATCGGCTTATCTCTTTCGGACTGATACTTATACTGGGCTTTGTAATTCTGGTATCCATTATTATGGATGCAGCAAGATCGCTGTTTAAAGATTATATGCAGGAAAGTTTCCCTGACCTTACCATTTTGATCATAGAGGTGGGGAACTTCGTATTTTACTTTGCCATTACTATGGTAATTTTTGCCACTATCTACCGTTTTTTGCCTGATGCCCGCATTAAATGGCGGGTTACCTGGGTGGGTGCCTTTATCACTGCGTTATTATTTGTAGCAGGAAAAGCAATTATCAGTTTTGGTCTGGGAAGTATCAATATTGGCGCAATTTACGGAGCAGCCGGATCTCTGGTGGTAATTTTATTATGGGTGTTTTATTCTTCGCTGATATTTTTCTATGGTGCAGAAATTACCCAGCAATATGCCGAAATGTATTCCCATGATATAAAACCTAAAGATTATGCGGTAAGAATTGAAATCAATGAAGTCGATGAAAGTTACTGATTCAGGTATTTTGAAAGTAATATCAGGTGGTTTGATTTGATACCACCATTTTTAAATCAGGTACAACTGTTTTATCAAAGGCGATAAAAGAATCCTATTCCAAAAGAGGGTAAAACGGGAAAATCAAAATCAAAATTCCAGCCACTCGGGGGTACTTTTCTTATTTCTTCATTATATAATTCAAAAATTGCCCCTGCATCAAAGTTCACCCCAAATTTTTCTGAAATATTGAAATCCCTTCCCACCCGTACATTGAAATACATGAACTTATCAATGAAATGATGGGTTTCATTTCGCAAATAATTTAACCCTACCCTTCCATACCAGGGTCGTCTGTCTGATAACGCTGATGATCCTGCAAAATGATAATACACATCGCCTGAAACAGAAAATAAACTTTCATCCTTTAAGGGCATCGTACCCACAGATAGTCCGATTTGTGCCTGGTTATGCTGAAACCGCAAACCCACATTAAGGAATTCAGGCAAACCTATTCCTGCTGAAACATTTAATTTTTCCTGCCCCACTAACGGGCCGGCACAACAAATAAAGAACATGCTGCATAACAACAGTTTTTTCAGAAATTGTTTCTGTTTTTCCATGGCCGTTGTTTTTAAATATGTAAAGAACTTCTTCGGGAAATAATACAGATGATTATATCTGTTACAAATATACGCTGCCTTTTTGTATTTCTTTACAAAAACTCATTATGCAATCTCTTACCTTTGTCCCATGCAAAAAAATGCGGCCATAGTTCATGTGGCTCTGCCGGCCATGAATGAAAGATATTACATTGAGGAAACATTACAGTGCCTGCAGAAGCAGAACCTGCCGGATTTCCATACCTGGGTGTGTGTAAACCAGCCGGAAAGCTTTTGGAACAATCCTGAGAAAAGGCATATCTGCGAAAATAATGCTCTTACACTTGAGTTGCTCAATGATTATCCGCTGAATAACCTGCATATCCTTGATTACAGCTCGCCGGGCCGCGGCTGGCAGGAAGGCAAGCTGGGCGTAGGTATGGCCCGGAAAACACTCATGGATCATATTACAGCAGCAGCAACCGATGACGACATCATTGTATCTATGGACTCCGACACCGTTTTCGGAGAGAACTACCTGGCGTCGGTGCAGGAAATATTCAGGCAAAATCCCGGTGCCATGGGCCTGGCCAATCCTTACTACCACCCGCTGGTGGATGATGAACATCTGAACCGCGCCATCCTGCGTTACGAGATCTATATGCGTTACTATGCATTAAATATGCGGTTTACAGGCACGCCTTACTGCTTTTCTCCTTTGGGTTCAGCCATGGCAGCGCCGGTAAAAGCTATTAGAAAAATTGGCGGTCTTACCCCCAAAAAAAGCGGCGAAGATTTTTATTTCCTGCAAAAGCTTACCAAGGCCGGCAAACTGCTGCGCTACAATACGGAGGTGGTTTACCCGGGCACACGGGCTTCCGACAGGGTATTTTTTGGAACAGGACCGGCAGTGATCAAAGGACTGGCGGGGCAATGGCATGCCTACCCACTGTTTAATCCGGATTTGTTTGATGATGTTCGGAAAACCATTGAGCTTTTCCCCCGGCAGTTTAAAGGCCCCCACCCTACTCCCATGGATGATTTTCTGAAAACGCATCTGCACTGCAACGATATCTATGCACCATTACGCAAAAATCACAAAGACCTTAACCAGTTTGTAAAAGCCTGCCACGAGAAGATTGACGGTCTGCGTATACTGCAGTTTCTGAAAACTTCACACAGTGAAAACCCGCAACCCGATGAAGAAAACTTAAGAAAGTTTTATTATCGCCACTTCCCCGGTAAGGGTCCCGAAAAGAAACTGGACAATCTCTGTTTTTCGGTTTCTGATGTAGAATCCATTAATAAAATCCGTAACTTTCTGTTTGAAACCGAACTTGAATGGCAAAAAAATGATGAAACAGAATCAAACAAACGGATATGATCTGATCG
>JBHEOF010000108.1:6349-6864 GCA_046261715.1 Bacteroidales bacterium | reverse complement strand
TCTCCCATCTGGGTTACAAGGTTTCCCTGTTCTCCATTTCTGACCATGAAGGAAAATCAGGTGATTTCTTTCTTAACCCACACTCCATTCTCCTTCAGGAGGTTCTCGTAAGGCCCCTCGACCCGCGTGAGTTGGTTGTAGGTGCATTAAACCGTATTGAAGAGAATTATCCTGAGGAACCCCTTCGTCTTACCGGGTTTTATCGTGAAGCCATAAAACAAAAAAGAGATTATATCTCCATTTCTGAAGCTATAATCGATGTATATCATAGTTCTTATACATCACGGGCAACCAATGACAGGGTGAAAATCATAAGAGGTCGTAAAAGTGGTGAGGTGAAGGACGCAGATACGCTCATTTTGAAATTGCAGGGTGGTCCAACTGTAGCAATGATGCTAGATGTGATGAAAAATCCGGGAATTCTTATTTCAAACGAAATGATCGATTTTTATAATTATGAATTTCTTGATATAGTAAAAATTGACGAGAAAAATCATTACGTTGTTGGTTTTGAG
>JBHEOF010000108.1:0-6339 GCA_046261715.1 Bacteroidales bacterium | reverse complement strand
GGTTTTGAGCCTGCTGTAGTATTGCCTTTTCCCTTATTTATCGGAAAGTTCTATATTTCTGCGGATGATCTGGCTATAGCTGTGGCTGAATTCAGTATGGATTTATCTGACAAGGATAAAGCAACAAGAAATTTTATTCAGAAAAAACCTTTTAATCTTCGCTTTTCAACCAATAGCACAAGCTATATGATTGCTTACCAGAAGATTGATGGTAAGTATCACTTGAATTATCTGAGGGGTGAACTGGAATTTTTTGCCGATTGGAGAAGGAAAATATTCAGAACACGTTACAACGTAATGTTTGAAATGGCCATTACCGATCGCACAACAGAAAATGTAGAACGTTTTTCTGCCCGTGAATCTTTCAGCCGCAGAAATATTTTATCTGAAATGGTTCCGGTTTATTTTGAAGATGATTTCTGGGGCGAATATAATTATATTGAGCCTGAAGAATCCATTGAATCAGCCATTGAGAAACTCAACCGTAAAATTGAGAGTTCAAAATAATTTTCTGCTTTGCTCGCAGGTTTGAAATTATTGAGTAAATTGCCCTGAAAATTCTCATCTGAAACAAACCTGTTGCCTGGGTGCTGATTATGCACCCGGGTTTAGCAGTAAAAACAAAAGGAATGTTATCTGCAAGTCTGCAAATAAAGATAAAAAACAATGATGTTGCCGCCTTTGAGAAAATTTTCAGGGAATATTATGCTCCCTTATGCATGTATGCTATGCAGTTTGTAGATGATAAGGATGTTGCCGAGGAGATTGTACAGGACTTTTTCTACAGGTACTGGAAAAACAGGCAAAAGATGAACATCAGGATTTCTTTAAAAAACTATTTATACCAGTCAGTGCGAAACAGTTCTCTTAAATATTTACGTCATGAAGCGGTCAAACAAAAGTATGCAGATACTATTAACCAGTCTGCACGTTCAAGTTTCCCGGAGTACGGTGAGAAAGAACTGCAGTCAATTATTGATGGAGTTCTGGAAAGCCTGCCCGAAAGATGTAATAAAATTTTCAGGATGAACCGTTTTGAAGACCTTACCTATAAAAAAATAGCCGCGAAACTGTCGGTTTCTGTAAAAACAGTTGAAGCTGATATGGGTAAAGCTTTAAAGGCATTCCGCCAAAAACTTTCAGAATACCAGGAATAAAAAATATAAATCCAATATTACCAGTTAACCAAAAAGGAAATGAAACCCATTAATATAAATAACCGCGATTACGAGATTATTGCCAGATACCTGGCCCATGAGATGAATGCGGATGAAGAAAAATCCTTTAAGAAAGAAGTGAATGCTCATGAGAATATCATGGAGGAGTTTCGTGTGTTGCAAAAATTCTGGAACCGGTTAAATAAAATGAAACCTGAAAATACAAGTGAAATTGTGGATACAGATACAGCCTGGGAAAAACTTAGCAATCGTATCATACAAGATGATAATTCAAACAATAAAAGATCTGAGAAAAGAAACTTTGCTCCGGTGTGGCTGAAAGCAGCTGCTTCATTTCTTTTGATTGTTTCACTGGGTTTTGCAGTCTGGTTTATTACCGGAGACCGGTCAGATGAAAACCTGCTGACATTTAATACCGATGATACTGATGTTACCCTGGTGCAAAAACTCAATGATGGTTCGGTGGTCTATATGGCCAGGAATACCAATCTGCTCTTAACGTCTGCTTTTGATGATCGGCAGCGTAAAGTATTGCTTACCGGAGAAGCATTCTTTGATGTTCAGTCCAATCCACAGAAACCTTTTTTTATTGAAACTTCCGTGGGTGAAATTGAAGTTCTGGGGACATCTTTCAACGTAAAAACCCTGGAAAATAACGGACTGGAGGTTTTTGTGGAAATCGGTAAGGTTCAGGTAAATGTTAAAGGGGGTCAGTTATATCAACTGGAACAGGGAGAATTACTGGAGGTCATAGATGGAGTAGCGGAGATATCTTTTGCAGCAGATCTTTATAATACTGCCTGGCGAAAAAATCATATGCAGTTTAAAGATGAAACCCTTGAGAATATACTTTCAGTACTTGATCAGAATTTTACAGCAAATTTACAGGTGAATGATCCGGAACTGAACCAACGCAGGCTAACAGTTACTTTTTATCAGGCATCACCTGAACTAATGGCTGAGCTGATTGCAGTTTCGCTGGATATTGATGTTGAAATTAATGGAAATGATATAGTCTTTTTCAAAAAAAGAATTGAATAGATTTGCAAAATACCCGATCATCTTTGGTCTCTTTTATCTGGCGCTTTGCCCTGAAATAAAAGGAGAACAGGGTATCAATGTGCTTTCTGATAACCCACCTGATGATATTTTGCAAAATGAAATTACCCTGCCCGGACAAAATAATACTATTTTTCAAATACTAAACCAGGTAAGTCGGCAAACCGGATTTTTTTTCATTTATGATAGTCAGATCATTAATAATGACGAAAAAGTAAGAATAAGAAGAGATACCTATACAATTGAAGATTTACTGGGAGTCATGCTCGATGACCCATTGCTTGAGTATAAGGTAATTGATAAATATATTATTATCAGGAAACCATCTGAACCATTGGCTGATGAAATTTCAGGAGTAGAATCCGGTTCTGAAGCAGATGAAAAAATTTCCATATTTGGTAAGGTAATGGACGCCGGGTCGGGAAAAACGTTGCCATATGCTACCATCGCCCTGCTAAATAAAGCTTCAGGTGTTACCACCAACCGCGATGGTGTTTTTAATCTGCGATTGCCTGCTACAATGGCTGATGATACTCTGCGCATCTCTTATGTGGGCTATAAGGCCCGGATTATTCCGGTTGCTCTTTTGCTCGAAGGCACACATGATATTTACCTGCAACCCGACCTGATATCACTCCAGGAAGTAATAATTACCTATTACGACCCCTATGAGATATTGCGCAATGCCCTTGAAGCAAGGGCAAAGCTTTATGCTGCGCGGCCGGCTCATCATACAAGTTTTTACCGTGAGGGAGTTTTAAAAGGCGAGAAGGTCATCAATTACTCTGAAGCAGTATTCAGAATTCATAAAACAGCATACAATCAGCAGATTGAAGATCAGGTAGTACTGCTGAAATCACGAAATATCACCAACCTGGAGCTTGATGATACTCTTATGCTAAAACTGAAAGCCGGCGTAAGGAGCGCATTGGAACTCGATGTGATGAAAACACTGCCTGAATTTCTGCAGGAAGAATATCTAAAAGATTTTGATCTGAAAGGTTCTGATATTGTTGCTTTTGACGGAGGGGCCGTTTTTGCCATTGAGTTTACAGAAGCAGGGTATGTGAGTGTTCCCCAATATACCGGTACAATACTCATTGACAGGGAAACCTTTGCTATTTTACAGGTTGATTTCGAGATTCATCCGACTTACCTGAGGAAGAATGAAAGAAGATTTATTCCCAAAAGAAGTCCCGATCATTTTACCCGTATCCAAAGTATGCGTTATGTTGTTCAATATCGTAACAGGGGAGGTACCTACCACCTGTACCATGTGAGAGGTGATGTGGATCTCCGTGTAAGGCAGAAAAACAGGCTCTTTGGACAGAACTACAATGTATTTTTTGAAATGGCAGTTGTTGACATCGATACACTCAGAACAGACCGCTTTCGCCGCAGGGATTTACTGAATACAAGAAATATTTTTTCAGATCAGGATTTTGAATACGACCATGAATTCTGGAAAGAATTTATAACCATTTATCCTGAAAAGCGCATAAGTGATGCTCTCAGGGAAATGAATACAGAAATTGAAAGCCTTATACAGGAATAATATTGTTACCCTATTTTCTTATCAGCCTGTCAACTGAATATCTGCCACTGCCGGTTATTATCAAAACAATGTATACGAGCAGATACATTAAACCAAGCTCTTTTCGCTGAAAAGGATCATCGGCATGAACCACAAATGCTGCCACAAACATAGTAAATGCCAGTGAAGCGGCAGCCAAACGGGTGGCCAATCCCAGCATAACTAACACAGAACCTGCCACTTCCGCCAGGGATGCCATGATCAATGACATAAGGCTACCTATACCCAACGGATCAGGAAAAAAAATCTCTCCTCCTTCAAATAACCGTAAAAGTTTAGGCCAGCCATGGGTTAGCATTAATGCGCCAATGCCCAATCGTAAAATGAGTAACGAAATATTTATTTGAACAAATCCGGTTGTGGTTGAGAATAATTTTTTCATATCATAGGAATTGCATGTTCATAATTTACATTTTAAATAAACAACTCCATTTCAACCAATAAGTTTTTTACAGGAAAAGTTTTTTTAAAAAAAATGGGGTAATTGCAGCACTTCCCCTTTTTTTTCAGTATAAAGGGTATAAACCAAAATGTAATGCTATGAAAAAAAGAACTATGTACCCGGTTATAATTATAATACTGCTCTTAACCGGATTGATGTCTTGTAACAAAGACCGGGAAGTTTATCGCTATGATGCTATGGTACCTGTGTACATGGAATTCAAAGATTTCCGGCAGCCCCCAAAAGCCTTATCTCCCAAAAGTATTCAGCAGGCAGGCAAAATATACTTCAAGGACAATTACATCTTTGTAAATGAAGTAAATGAAGGAATACATGTCATTGATAACGCTAATCCTTCATATCCCAATCCTGTTGCCTTTTACAAGATAAAAGGTAATGTGGATATTGCCATTCGGGGAGATATACTTTTCGCTGACAGCTACATTGATCTTTTGGCATTGGATATATCTGATATTACAAAACCGGAAGAGATTTCACGGATTGAAAATGCATTTCCTGAAGTTCTTCCACCACCCGTTGATATTAATTTACCCTATGCATGGGACAGAATTGACCGAAGCAAGGGAGTTATTGTTGGATGGGAGGTAGAAACGCTAACAGCCGAATATCCCAGCTATTGGGAAGGAATTTGGCCCGGGTGGCGGTTTAATGGAACTATGGCGGATGCAAGCGGAGGTGCTGAAAACGCTGCCGGAGTTGCAGGATCAATGGCCCGCTTTATGCTCAATGATCAATACCTCCATAGCATTGCACAACCCTATGTGCTTAAAACCATTGATGTTTCTGATGCAGGAAATATGCTTCAAACCGATAGTATTAACAACTGGCGCGAAATGGAAACGCTCTTTAGGTATGATGGTCATCTTTTTGTGGGAACCACAACAGGCATGATGATATATACCCTGGAGAACCCCGCTAAACCCGAATTTGTATCGGAGCTGGAGCATATGAATGCCTGCGATCCCGTGGTTGTTGAAAATGACATTGCTTATGTAACACTAAGGGCCGGCAACTGGTGTATGAACACCACCAACCAGTTGGATGTAGTTGATATTTCTGACATCGAATCGCCCACACTTCTTAAATCTTATCCCATGTTTAATCCACATGGTTTGGGAATAGATAATGGTACCCTATTCATTTGCGATGGTGCCGACGGATTAAAGGTTTACGATGCCACCAATCCCCTGGCTATTCAGTCGAATATGATGGCTCACTTTCCGGGTATTGATACGTATGATGTAATTCCTTTGGGTGAAATTTTGCTGTTGATCGGTCATGACGGCCTGTTTCAGTATGATTATTCTGATCCGCAAAACATCCAGCTTCTCAGCCACATAGAAGTGGGCAATGAATAAGTCGTTGTTTTTATTCGCCTGTTGGGTGCAATAATAACGACCATATTACATTAATGAAATAAAATAAATTTATGAGAAAAATAATTTTAACACTTACTGTTTTTGCAATCGCAATATTTTTATATAGTTGCGAGAAAGACAAGTTAGATATTCAAGAAGGAACATTCAAAGGAACATTTACTGTAACTTATAGTTCAGGGACTCTTTGGGGTTCAGGGACTCAAACAGGGCAGACGACATTAATATTAAAAAACGGTAAGTATACCTGTTCTGGAAATTCAAATAGAATTCCAGCTGGTGGCTCTGGAACTTACTCATTTGACAAGGGCAAAATCACTTTTAATGACGAAAATTCTTGGACAGCTGACTTTGACTGGAATTTAATACTAAGCGGTCAGTACGACTACACATTTGACGGGAAAAAACTTAAAATCTCTGCTGACAAAAATATTGGAAACTATAATTATGACCTTGAAAAACAATAATTACTGCACCCAATATCACCTATACGCAAGCAGGGGTTTCGTGCTTCGTAGGACAGGAAAGTGGTAAATTTAAAGTTCAGTTCTTCGCAGGAAGTTCAGTGGTTAAAATCCCTGCCTGCGTATAGCTGAGAGCCGTTGGCAGTAACACTATATCAGTTGACATCATTTGGTCAAAACATTATCAATGATCGACCTATTATTC
>JBHEOF010000107.1:0-7031 GCA_046261715.1 Bacteroidales bacterium | reverse complement strand
CCGTTGCTGGTGCCCAGATAAATTTTGTCATTGTATTTGCAGGCCGCATATCCCGTGCCCTCAAGACCAATGTCTTCATTAATTAAAGAAAAGGGTAGGCCAATTTCAAGATAATCAATTCCATTGTTAAGGGCTACCCATAAATTGTTATAGTTATCTTCATAAAGTGCTTTGATGGTCCTGTCTGATAATCCTTCTCTTTTTGTCAGATTTTGTTTAAAAGAAAAATCAGGATCAAAAATATATAGTCCGGAGTTTTGGGTTCCAACAGCGTAATCTCCTGTACGAAGTTGAATAGCGGTTGTAATGTTCCCAATTTCAAAAGGAATATCCATTTGAGTAAATTTATCACCCTTTTTCCCATAAACTTCACCTGATCTACTTAAAAAATAGTTTCCATTTGAATTAGGCACTGTGGCAATTATTTCAGGAATCATTTCAGAACCACTCATGTGAACGAAATCATCACCGTTAAGAACAAACAAACCTGCGTTGTAAACCTGGACAATTATTTGGTGATTGGATTTGAAAATATGTTGCACATAACCAGGTGTTTCAAGCGCCCTAAAATTGTTACCATCATACACCAAAAGAAGGCTTTCGGTAAGAAAATACTGTTTGTCGTCATTGTATAGTATTTCCCAGGTTTCAGCGATAATTTGTTGTTCAGGAGGCAATAAGCTCAGCAAGGAAGTGAAATCAAGCCCGTATTCTGTCATTTGAAAGTAACCTATCTGACCTTGTCCGCCCACAAAGATTCGGTTTAAAGGATCAACTTTCACTGCCCTAACCCTGGTACAGTTGGGTACTTCGTATTTAGTCCAGGTGTTTCCGTCAAATTCTAATAACCCCATGTTATTGGCAACGTAAAGAATGCCTGATGTGTCCTGATCAAAAGCCCAGCTTTGAATTCCTCCTTGATAATCATCAGAACTAAAGTGTTTTTTTAATGGAACACTTCGCAAATTCTTAAAGCTATCATTTTGACAAAACCCATATTTTATCGGGGTAATTGACAAAAGAATAAGCAGCAAAAAAAGTCTCATGTGAGTGTCTGTTTGATAAATAATGAAAAATTCTCAAATCTGTAAACCTGTGCAATTTAATAAATTATTTTCAATTACGTGAGTTTTTGATGAGTCTAAAAATTTCATTTGATGAGTTTTTGTTGTGATGTGTTTTCCGAAAGCGGAGGACTGATGCGGTATATTTGTTACGTTGGAATAAAAATGAAAGTGCCAGCACTAAAGTTCTTTATGACAGCATTAAAAAAATAATTATCAAAACAAAAAATTAAGCACTTATGATGAATAATTATGATAGGCGATCCCGATTGAAAATTCTATTAGGGCTGTTACTTCTGATGGGCTCTAATTTTATAATGGCACAGGAAAACATTTCCGGGAAAGTAGTAAATCCTGCAACAGGTGAAAGTTTGCCAGGTACAAGTATATATATTAAAGGTACTACCACCGGAACTACGTCAGATATAAATGGATTATTTTCTATTATAGCAGATACAGGTGATACACTTGTGTTTAACTATATAGGGTTTAAACCCAGGGAGGTTGTGGTAAAAGAAGACAAATTCCTTGAAGTTTTTTTGCAAGATGACATTGGTTTATTGGATGAAGTGGTAGTAGTAGGTTTTGGTAGCCAAAAGAAAAGTTTAGTAACAGGTTCAATAAGCACAATAAGTGCACAGGATCTTGAGGACGTGCCTGTACAAAGGGTTGATCAGGCTTTACAGGGGCGGACATCCGGAGTTGTTGTTGCTTCCAATTCAGGACAACCCGGATCAAGTGCAACTGTGCGCGTCAGGGGTATAACTTCATTGAGCGGTGGCGCTAATGAACCGCTGTGGGTTGTTGATGGTGTAATTGTTGACGCCGGCGGAATAGGATATTTAAATCAATCCGACATTCAATCTATAGAAGTTTTAAAAGATGCTGCTTCTCAGGCTATTTATGGAGCAAGGGCCGCAGCTGGAGTAATTCTTATTACCACCAAACAAGGATCAGCCGGCAAACTGAGGGTTAGTTATAATAGCTTTGCTGGTGTATCGGCACCCGCAAAAAAACTTGACCTGCTCAATGCTCAACAATATGCCATGCTCCGCAACGAAGCATCTTTAGCTGCCGGTGGTAACGTCATTTTTGATAATCCTGAGTCTTTAGGCCAGGGTACAGATTGGCAGGATTTAATATTTAACCAGTCTGCCTACAGACAAAACCATGAAGTGAGCATTAGCGGAGGAAATGATGTTTCAACCTTCTATTCATCATTCGGATACTCAGACCAGCAAGGGATTGTAGCATCAGATATTTCTAATTACGAAAGGCTGAACCTGCGTTTTAATTCAACCCATCAAATCAAAGACTGGTTAAAATTTGGCCAGAATCTGGGATATTCACGTGCAAAATCTGTAGGACTTGGAAATACAAACAGTGAATTTGGTGGCCCACTGAGCTCGGCAATTAATTTGGACCCGGTTACTCCTGCTGTAATTACAGACCCTGCGACAGCCAATTCCAGCCCTTATTCAACCCAACCCGGTATCATGAGGGATGAAAATGGAAACCCTTACGGAATATCTAACTATGTAGGGCAGGAAATGTCAAATCCACTGGCATACATTCAAACAAGATTAGGTAACTATGGATGGAGCGATGATTTTGTTGGTAATGCGTTTGCTGAAATTCAAATCATTGAAGGACTCAAGTTCAGGTCAGCTATTGGAACAAAACTATCTTTTTGGGGCGGTGAATCATTTACTCCGGTTTTCCATCTCAATTCCACAACTATTAATTCTACCAACTCAAGAGGGTCAGGTAAAAATCAACAGTTTAACTACAACATTGACAATACACTATCCTACCAAATGTCTTTTTCTGATCATGATTTTGATTTTCTCATTGGCCAGGGAGCAAACCAGGCAAATTTATCTTCTTCTTTGAGTGTCACAAAATTTGGTCTTCCTGCCAATAACTTCAATGATGCATCAATGAATTTTCCGGTGCCAACCGATCAGATAAATGCTGGTGCGGGTGAAGGACAGTTGCACCGGGTTAGTTCATTATTTGCAAGGATCAACTACAATTATTTGGGGAAATACCTTTTTACAAGCAATTTCAGGCGTGATGGTTCTTCACGCTTTGGTTCCAATAATAAATATGGATATTTCCCTTCAGTGTCTGCTGGATGGATTGCTTCGGAAGAAACATTCTGGCCGGAGAACAGAGTGATTGATTTTATGAAACTGAGAGGTGGATATGGTGTAGTAGGAAACGATAATATTGGTGATTTTGCTTATCTTTCAACAGTTGGTGGCGGTAGAAATTATGCTTTTGGTACAGCCGGAGACTATTACAATGGAGTAAGTCCGAATGCCCCATCCAACCCTGATTTACGATGGGAAGAAACCACACAAATCAACATAGGGGTTGAAACTGTTTTCTTTCAAAATCTAAGATTTAGCTTCGATTGGTTTCAAAAAATAACAGACGATATCCTTATGTATCCCCGAATTCCTGGGTATGTGGGAGCAATCGGCAGTCCTGCTGCAAATGTTGCTTCACTGAATAACACCGGTATTGAATTTGAGCTGGGATACCGGGAAATATTCGCTAATGGTTTAACGATTGGCATAACCGGAAATACCTCCTACCTTAATAATGAAGTAACGGATTTGGGTACGGATATAGAATTTCTTTCAGGTGGAAATTCCTTCCAGGCAAGCACTTATCCCATCACTCGCACAGCAATTGGCCAGCCAATAAATTCATTTTATGGGTTTCAAATGTTGGGGATTTTTCAAAACCAGGCTGATATTTTTGCACATTTAAACTCAGAAGGAGAACCAATTCAACCTAACGCAAAACCCGGAGATATAATTTGGGCCGACCTTGATGGCGATGGTATAATTACTGAAAATGATCGAACTTTCTTAGGTAACCCAACACCCACATGGACCGTTGGCCTTACTTTTAATGCTGCTTATAAAAATTTCGACCTGTTAATATTTGGTCAGGGCGCAGGTGGAAATATGATTTTCCAGGGTTTGCGACGCCTGGACATTGCAAATGCAAATTATCAAACCAACGCTTTGAACAGATGGACAGGCGAAGGTTCATCCAATGATTATCCAAGACTTGTTGATGGCGACCCAAACAATAACTTCAATAATCCATCAGAATTGTATTTAGAAAAGGGAGATTATTTCAGGTTTAAAGTCATACAACTGGGTTATACCTTGCCTGCCTCTTTTCTAACAAAGTATAAAATTGAAACAATCAGAATCAATATTACGGCAGAAAATCTTATAACAATTACTAACTATACGGGATATGATCCTGAAATTGGTGGGGGGACTATGAGCATAGACAGAGGTTTTTACCCTCAGGCAAGATCAATATTGGTTGGATTTAATCTGAATTTCTAATTCAAAAGATTTTAAACTATGAAATACCCATGACAAAGTTTTGACATACAGAAGAAACATTATTCAGGTGTTCCATCGAATACCTATAAAAATAAAAATATAATAAGATGAAACACAAAGACGAAAACATGAAAACAAGAAAATATCATTTTGATTCAATAATTTTATTGTTCCCCAAACAACTGCTATTGCAGAAAAATTTATTGAAATACATGCTTATGGTAGCTTTGGTGGTCATTTTTACCGGCTGCAATAAAGAATGGCTGGAAGTATCACCAAAAGGAACAGAACTGGAAGAAAACTATTATCAGAATGCTGATGAGGCATTTGCAGGGCTTGTGGCCATTTACGATCAGGTAGGTGGAACATCAAATGGGTATATTAACAAGTTTACTGTAGCACTTTCAGCCAGCGACGATCATTTTGCCGGTGGTGGCGGACCTACTGATGTTAATAATCTTCAGGTTATTTCCAATTACACACTAGATCCCGCAACAGGCCCTCAGGGAGAGTTGTGGGATCGGGGATTCAGCGGTGTATTCAGGGCAAATGTATTAATCTCAAAACTACCAGACATCCCCATGGATGAAAACCTTAAAAAAAGATATATGGCTGAGTCAAAATTTCTCAGGGCATATTTCTATTTTGATTTGGTAAGGTTCTTCAAAAATATACCACTATTCAAAGAGCCAATACCGGCTTCTGAGATGTATAATGTTGTTCAGGCCGATCCGTCTGATGTCTACAGCTTCATTATCCAGGACTTACAGGATGCTATCGAAGATTTGCCTCCTACAGTTCCGGTTGATACCGAAGGAGGCAGAGCTACCGTAGGAGCAGCAAGAGCGTTACTGGGAAAAGTATATTTACAACTTGAAGATTATGCACCTGCCGCTGAACAATTTAAGGAGGTAAACGGAGAACCTGGAGGAACAAGTCAGTTTGGATATAGTTTGCTGCCAAATTTTAATGACTTGTGGGATTTTGATAATAAACAAAACTCAGAAAGCATTTTCTCGGTAAATCATACCGATAAAGCACAGTGGGACAACTGGGGTTGTATAGCATGTGCCGAAGGGAATTGGATCAATACAATGTGTGCTCCAAGAAACTACAGCAGGCAAGATACTACTGCACCTGATTATTTTTCTGGGTGGAGCTTTTTTGTAATTACCAACCAGTTGGAAAGTTTTATGCAGGGAGACCCCAGGTACGACTATACAATAGCAGATGTTCAAGCATTGGAAGATGATGGCCTTATAACCTATGAAAAGGGGTATCAAAATACGGGATTCTTTATTAAGAAGTTCATTCCCCTTCAATCTGATGTAAACGAAGGTGGAAACGTGTTTGGAAATTTCGACCAAAACATATATGACATTCGGTTGGCAGACACATACCTGTTGGAAGCCGAGGCTCTGGTAATGTCCGGCGGAGATTTGGGAAGAGCCCAGGCATTGCTCGATGCCGTGCGTGCAAGGGTTGAACTGCCATCAGTGGCTGTTACAATGGAGGCAATAAAAACAGAAAGAAGAATGGAACTGGCCGGTGAGGGGCACCGCTGGTTTGATTTGGTGCGATGGGGAGATGCCGCGGAGGCATTGGCATTTAAAGGATTTGTGGCCGGAAGAAACGAGATTCTTCCCATCCCTTTACTGGAACTGGAAAACACTCTTCTGGAGCAGAATATGGAATATGGTGGAACCCAATAATATTATCAACAATAATCACAATTTATTATTCATTAATTAAAATTTTTGTACAATGAAAACATTTTCTGGATTTTTAAAAGTTTTGCGGACTGTTATGATAGTCCCTGGTTTAATCTTTTTCACTGCCTGTTCATCTGATGATGAGGAGCCCACACCTGAACCCATTGCAAGTTTTCAGTTCGAGGTCAGCGATGACAATGGATTGGAAGTTGCATTTACCAACTTCTCTCAGCATGCAACCAGTTATGAGTGGGATTTTGGAGATGGCACCGGTACCTCAACTGAGGAAAACGTAACCTATACCTACGCTGATGGAGGTGTTTTTACAGTAACCCTTACAGCCACAAATGAAACCGGATCGGATGAGTATACAAAAGATGTAACAGTAATTAATCCGGTTGCTGAAAATCATATTCAGAACGGAGAATTTGATGACGATTCTGTTTGGGAAATACTACAGCATAATGCGAATGACGCCGGAACTATAAGGATTGAAGATGGTGTAGCAATATTCAATGAAGGTATTCAGGCTGATTGGGGTTCTGAACCTCATATTGGTATAAATCAGGCTGTTGAGGTTGATGCTGGAAAATATCAGTTCGACATGCATATTACCACTAATGGTATTGCCGATGCTTGGTTTGAAGTTTGGGTAGGAAATGAGGTGCCGGTGGCCGGTGATGATTATAATAGTGATGATGGTGGCACCGCAGTGCTTGTTTTTAATACCTGGGATTGCCCGAATAATAGCTCCTACTCCGGCCCAATGGCACCTGAGTCATGTCAGGATACAGATGGCACAATTACGCTGGATGCCGGCACATGGTATGTAGTTATTCGGTCGGGAGGCCTTAATTTTGGAGAAGATGGTGTTGTTA
>JBHEOF010000106.1:6704-7127 GCA_046261715.1 Bacteroidales bacterium | reverse complement strand
CCTCAAGGATCTTGACACCAGGCCCCTTGATGATAATGAAATCACGGCTGCCGATGTTTTTGATGATCCTGCAGCTTACAGAGAATTCCTGGCAAAGTTATATGCCGGTCTGGCTGTTTCCGGACAACAAGGCCCTGCCGGTATGGCTGATATCAGCGGTATCGATGAAGGGTTTGGACAGTATTTGCGTGGCTACTGGTATCACCAGGTGCTCACCACTGATGAAGCCGTCATTGGCTGGGACGACCAGACTATTAAAGATTTTATATACCATGCATGGGGAGCCAGTGATGTGTTCGTTACAGCCATGTATTATCGTATTTTTTACCAGATATCTCTGGCCAATGAATACATCCGTGAAACTACCGATGCCAAACTCAATGAACGTGGGGTAAGCGGTACACTTCGCGACCAGATAGAGAT
>JBHEOF010000106.1:529-6694 GCA_046261715.1 Bacteroidales bacterium | reverse complement strand
CACGTTTTCTTCGGGCACTAAGCTATTGGCATGCTCTGGATATATTTGCCAATGTGCCATTTGTTACCGATGAAGATCCTGTCGGGGCATTTCTTCCTGAACAGATTCAGCGAGCCGATCTTTTTGAATATATTGAAGGCGAACTTATAGATATTCAGGATCTTATGGCTGCGCCACGTCAGAATGAATACGGTCGTGCCGACAGAGCGGCCGCATGGATGCTCCTTGCCAAACTGTATTTGAATGCGGAAGTTTATACCGGCCAGCCCATGTATGACAAGGTTATTGACCTAACCACACAAATCATTGATGCAGGGTATGAAATAGAAGATGAATATGCTAATCTGTTCAATGCAGATAATAATCCCATTGATCACCCTGATTTTAATGAAGTAATTTTTGCCATTCGTTATGATGGAACAGATACCCAGACATTCGGTGGCACCAATTTCATTATTCATGCCCAGGTAGGAGCTGATATGTCTCCAAGTGCTTATGGTGTGGATGGCGGATGGGGTGGGTTACGTACAACTCCGGAAATGGTGTCTATGTTTGAAGGTGGTGATGGACGCGCTATGTTTTATACTGATGGACAAACACTCGAAATTCCTGATTTGGGCAACTTTGAAAATGGTTATGCTGTTGTGAAGTTTACCAATATCCGCAGAGATGGTAGCGAAGGTTCCAGACTTGACTTTGTTGATACTGACTTTCCTATGTTCCGTTTGGGTGATGTGTACCTGATGTATGTTGAAGCTCATTTGAGAAATGGTGGTGGTGATGCCACTACAGCTCTTGGTTATGTGAATGAGTTAAGAGAAAGAGCCTTTGGCGATGATTCAGGAAATATAAATAGTGGTCAGCTTACACTCGATTTTATCCTTGATGAGCGTGCCCGTGAGCTTTACTGGGAAGGACACAGAAGAACCGATCTTATCAGGTTTGAAAAGTTTACCGGCGATGATTATTTATGGGCATGGAAAGGAAATGTGCAAAGCGGAGCCGCAACTGATGCGAAGTATGATATTTTCCCGATACCATTTTCTGATACTTCCGCCAATCCTAATCTGATCCAAAACGATGGTTACAATTAATCATTTTTGAACTTTTTGAGAAGCTATACTTTACCTATTACTTGTTAAAAAGTTTTTCACCAAATAAATTACTGAAAATGAAAAAAATATCAATAATATTCGCGCTCATGGCAGTTATGATTGCCTGGACTGCCTGCGAAAAAGAAGAAGAGAAACCTGTCCTTAACGTGGATGAAGCTGTTGCCCCGGTAGTTGATGATATGCCGGATATGGTGTTGCTTCAGGACAATGCAGGAGATAGCATTATTTTTTCCTGGTCTCCGGCACAATATCCGCTGGAGAAACTTCCAGATGTTGTATATTCTCTCCAGATGGATCTGGAAGACAACAATTTTGCGGATACTACCCTGGTTCAATTGACTGAAACACCATCAACATCTTTCACACGTACAGTTGCACAGTTCAATCAAAGATTAACTGCAATGGAGCTTGAACCCGGTATACCGCATGTTATTGAAATGCGTGTGGTAGCTTCTGTTACCTCGGCTACAGTTACTGATAATCTGATTTCAGGTGTAAAACAATTCGCAGTAACTATTTATGAAGATTTTGTAATTATTGATCCTATCTACATGTTAGGAGATGGTACAGCAGCAGGTTGGGATAATACCCAGGCTATTGAAATGTATCCTGTTTTCAATGAAGACGGGAACCATAATCCGGCAGTATATACCCTGATAGGTACGCTGGGAGAAGGAGGAAGTATGGTTAAGTTCATTTCTGTTTTGGGCCAGTGGGCACCCCAATGGGGTTCCGACGGAACCGGTACAGCAGAAGAAGGAAACTTGTCATACAGGCCAACAGAAGATGAGCCAGATCCAGATCCTATCGATATCAGTGAGTTGGAAGTGGGAGATTACAGAGTTACAGCAGATACCACCAATCTTACTTACACCATTACCAAAGCCACAGAAGAACTTTATCTGCTTGGTAATGGCACAGAAGCCGGTTGGGATAATGAAGCTGCCCTGCCAATGACCAAAGATGCACCAGGCAGATTCAGCATTGTAACTACCCTTACCGGAGGCGAAGACTTTTTTCTGAAGTTTATTGAAGTTCCCGGTCAATGGGCACCTCAATACGGCACATGGGATGAAGAACCTAACTGGGAGGAAGGTAATCTGGCTTTCAGACCTACTGAATCTGAACCCGACCCAAATAATATTCCAACCCCACCCAACACAGGTACTTATTTAATTGAAGTGAACCTGAGTAATCTTACTTATAAGGTTACTGCTCAGTAATATAGTTTAATAGTTTATGCATAACTGAAAGCCGCTGTCTGAGATAAAGACAGCGGCTTTTCTGTTTTAAATTTCATGGATTTAACAGGTTCAGGTAATCAAATTACTCTTTTTATTTTGAAGTTTATCTGCAGATTTATTATATGAAGATATGTTTTTTGTTAATTGAATTTATAGCTTTCTGTTTCAGGTTTTCCCCACATCATAAAAACCAGATTGGCAATATCTGTATTTTGAATGAAAGGGCCATACATCGGATCATGTTCACCAGCCATAAGTTCGAAATACTTTGTTCCCGGACCTTTGGCAAAAAATGGCACCAAAACGTTGGTATGGCTGCCGAAGTGCCATTCCATACCGGGCAGGTTTCCTTCACCGTTGTTTGTAACCGGTGGGTAAACAGGGTTGGGTTCACCCGGTCCTGTTAAATACCCACATTCGTGGTCAGAAGTAACAATGATAAGTGTTTCATCCCAGCTGCTGTAGGTTTCAACCCACTCAACAGCAGCTTCCACAGATTTATTGAAGTCTATCTGTTCTTCGATCATTCTGCCTGAATGATTGTCGTGGCTGGCCCAGTCAACGGCACCTCCCTCTATCATCACAAAGAAACCATTGGGGTTTTGACTGAGAACATTGATGGCGGCTTTTGTCATTTCTTCCAGTCTGGCTACACCTTCATTCATGGGTGTTTGAAACGGCAGTGTGTGATCTTCTGCTTTTGCTCTGCCTTGCTGTAATGTGGCATAAACCTGCGGTACGCCAAGCACTCTGCGATGCGGTTCATCACCGGCCATTTGCTGAAATTCTTCACGGGTTTGTATTACAGTCCACGGATCGGGCTCACCATCTCCATTGGCATCCTGAACATGATATGGCCCTTCCGATGTTTCAAAAACTGTTCTATTTTCATTGGCTTTCAGCATTTCCCATAATTCTATGCCGCCAACATACCTGGGGTTCATTTCTGCAGGGTTTCCGTTATCATCGAAGTCGGGGTTACCTGCGGCCATTATCACATCAGTCTGGGTATGAAAAAACAGATATTTTGCTATCTCTTCATAATTGTTTCTATTGTGGTTATGTGCAATAAAAGAAGCCGGGGTTGCATGGCTGAGAGGTACACTGGAAACAACGCCTGTTGATTTACCTAAGGCTTTGGCCGCCTGGCTCATATGGGTTAGTGTATCTCCGTAAATTCCAATACCTATGGAGCCATTGTAGGTTTTCTTACCTGAAGAAAGAGCAGTGCCTGCTGCACCGGAATCCGTATAATCCAGTTTAAGATATTCAGGGTCGGTTGAAGCTTTCTGCGGATTGTAGCCCCCGCTGAATATGGTATCTTCATCGCGAAACCTGACAACAGATGAATAGGTTGCGATGGCAAAATGTGTCCAGTCGGGCTGCTCAAAAACCTGAGCAGGTGATTGACCATACTGATAGTAATTTGTTGCCTTTAAATGATTGTAGCCCATGCCATCACTAATAAAAATGATGATGTTTTTAGGAGTCTCAAGTTCTGATTTCTCTTTTTCACCTGCGCCTGATGTGCAGGATTGTAAAAAAAACAATACAAAACCCAATAAAAAAAGGCCTGATAGTTTCACTCTGTTATACATGTTCATATGATTTAAATTTTTCCTCAGTTTAATATGCAATGTTAAGGAAATAATGTGAAGTACATGTTAATTCATTGCAATAAAAATTTTAAAAAAAACAAAACTTCCACCTGTTTTTATATTGAAAATTACAGATAAATTAAATATAATTCTTCTAACAAAAAGAATAAGCTGATGTTTGGTTTGCAATAATATACTATTGAAAGAAAAGAATGGCTGGCTTCAGAATTCAAGCCGGGAAAAATTCAGATAGTAGCTCCACATCTCCATAAGAGAGTAGGTTTCTTTTTCAGCATCAGAAATTGCTTTGTTCCTTCCCGAAACCTTTAAAAACTTCCGTGAACTGAAATCTGTTTTATTTTTCTTTGTTTCTTTAGTGATGTAGCTTGTCTTGTCCATGGTTCAGGTATTCAGTTAATAAATCCAAAATTCCCGTTACAAAAATAATGTTTTAGTGTTGCCAAAATGTTAAATCGTTAAACTTATGTTTTAAGTTTTTATTAACAATGATGAAGGGGTTCATATAAAAGTTTTTGCATATTATTATTTTGTTTGTGTCAATTCAGGTATGAAAAGTTCATTACTTTTGACCTGTTATATTTATCGGGAATAGTGTTGCCGGATTTCATTTTTTTCGTGTTACAGAAATGAATGCTATTATTACATGGGTAAATCGCAGTATCAAGCAAAGTTCTTGTTGATTTTGATTATTAATTTTGGCATATATGAAAGTATTATATATTTCATATGATGGAATGACAGATTCCCTGGGACGGTCGCAGGTGATACCATATCTTGAAGGACTTGCCGGCAGGGGACATAATATCCATGTGATCAGTTGTGAAAAAAAATACTTACCCCAAAAGGAAAGATCAATTGTTGAGAGACTGTTTGCTCAAAAAAATATACAATGGTATCCTTTGTCTTTCTCTGAGTATCCACGAGGAATATCAAAGCTTTTTGATGTTTACAGGATAAAAGCAATGGCGGGGAGTTTGCATAAACGCGAAGACTTTGATATAATACATTGCAGAAGTTATATTGCCGCTCTTGCCGGTCTTGAATTAAAAAAGAAACAGGGTGTACGTTTTGTTTTTGATATGCGGGGTTTCTGGGCCGATGAACGATTAGAAGGGAAAATATGGAATGATAAAAATCCTGCACATCGGCTGGCTTACAGGTATTTCAAAAAGAAAGAAAAACTTTTTTTTGAAAATGCTGATGCAGTGGTAAGTCTTACCCAATCAGGTAAAGATGTCATTGAAACCTTATTTGGCAAGGAAGTCAAAAATAAAACAAACGTAATTCCATGTTGTGTCGATACGGAAATGTTTTCCAGGGAAAACATTACATCTGATTTCATTTTACAGTTAAAGAGTAAGCTGAATATAGGTGAAAAAGATTTTGTATTGTCTTACCTGGGCTCTTTGGGCACGTGGTATATGATTGATGAGATGCTTGTTTTTTTTAAGAAGTTACTCATTCGGTATCCTCAGTCAAAGTTTCTGTTTATTTCGGGAGACGATCCCAACTACATAAAAGATAAGGCTCGTAAACTGCAAATTGAAGAAGGCCGTATTATAATTGCAAAAGCTTTACGAGAAGAGGTGCCGGCATATCTTATGTTATCAGATCTTTCATTGTTTTTTATTAAACCGGTTTTTTCCAAAAAGGCCAGCAGTCCTACCAAACAGGCAGAAATTATGAGTATGGGAATTCCGGCGATTTGTAATTCCGGGGTGGGAGATACTGATTTGATTTTTGCCGGAAATGAAGCAGGACTGGTTTTGAAGGATTTTTCTGAAGCTGAAATGGAAAGGGTAATCAGCCGGTTGGATGAAATTCTGAAACTTGATCCGATTCAAATCAGAAGAAAGGCAATTAATTTGTTCAGCCTTGATGAAGGTGTTGCCAGGTATGATGAGATTTATAAGGCTATTACCAGCAATAAGTAACTCCAATAACTTTTTTACTGTTCACCAATATTCTTTTCTGAATAGGAAGTCTTATTTGAGAAGGTTTCCTACACGTACTCCAAAATAAATAGTTCGTGGTAATGATGGCCCGTATAAGTAGCCTGCATCGCGCTCCATTCCGCTATCAAAATCGCTTTGGTAGGAATTGAAAATGTTTTTTACCCCGCCAAAGATCTGTACCTGCGAATTCTGTAAATTGATATTGTAACGCAAACGGGCACCGATATCGAAG
>JBHEOF010000106.1:0-479 GCA_046261715.1 Bacteroidales bacterium | reverse complement strand
AAAAATCCTTTTTTCACCAAACTCCTGTTCTTCCTCAAATTGGCTTTGTTGAATTGTAATTCCCAGGTTGATATTGAGATTTCTGCCCGGAACGATATTTATCTCAGTGTTTACTCCCTTTATAACAGCATCATCATCTGCATTTCCCCGTATATATTCTACCCTTCCGTTTTCATCGGGTTCTTCGAACTCCAGTACAAAGGGGTTTTTGAGCCGGGTATAAAATCCTTCGGCAAGAACTGAGAAGAATGTATTCGCAATAAGGTGGTTGAAATCTACAGAAGCCATATAACTATAGCTGGTTTCAGCAGTCAGGTCAGGTGAATTAATATGGATCACCTGTCGTGCACCTGATGTTTCAATATGAAGATCTTCATCAAATATTTGCGGGGCACGGTATCCCTGAGCATAACTCAGACGGGCCTGTAATTCCGGAGAAAAAGTATACATAGTGCTGATACGCGGACTCAGCATAATAC
>JBHEOF010000105.1:0-7286 GCA_046261715.1 Bacteroidales bacterium | reverse complement strand
CGGCAGAAGAATAAGATATTACACCTTTTATATCAATATCATACATTATCAGGGACCTCTATTAGCAGCAAGATTGGTGTTAGTTTTCCTACAGCTTTAACTTTACTCAATGAGTTATCAGATTTAAAATTTGTAGAAACTTTTGGTACTGGTGTTTCCAGTGGTGGGCGTAAACCCAACATGTACAGGCTTTCAAATAATTCAATATACATCGTTGCCTGCGAACTTGGTCGCTATAAAGCAAAAATGACCATTTATAACTCACACAACCAGCCGGTTACTTCAATTATAACTTTTAAAACCAATATTGATGATAATGAACTGGTTGAAAAGATCTATTCAAATGCTCAAAATTTGATTCAGGAATTTGAAATTGATGAAAACCGCATTTATGGTTTAGGATTAAACATGCCTGGATTGATTGATGAGATTAAAGGAATAAATTATACCATAAAGAACGAGGAATACAGAAATGTTAAAGAACGGCTGGAAGCTAAATTTGGCAAATTGGTTTACGTAAATAACGATGCCCGGATGCAGGCTTACGGCGAGTACATTTTTGGAAGCGCCAAAGGTCATTTAAACGCAGTTGTAATTAACTGGAACTGGGGGATTGGAATGGGGATGATTCTTAACGGCAAGTTGTACAACGGTTCTACCGGATTTGCAGGAGAGCTGTCGCACACCAAATTTATTGACGACGGCGATTTATGTATATGTGGTAAGCGGGGTTGTTTAGAAACCATTGCATCGTCCAATTTTTTGATAAAAAATGCTGTAAAAGGCATAGAAGAGAATGTTGTTTCGCAACTTACCCTTGGTTTTAAACACAGGTTAAATGAATTACAGCCCGAAGATGTAATCAACGCTGCCAAATCGGGTGATGAATTTGCCATTTCGTTATTGAACAAAATTGGTTTGGCTCTTGGTAAAGGATTGTCGTTTACAATTCAGTTGTTAAATCCCGAGATTATTGTTTTGGGAGGAGTTATTTCACAGGCCAACCGGTTTATATTAACGCCTATTCAACAATCACTTAACAAATATTGTCTCGACAAAATTTCGTCAAATGTAAAAATAGTAATTTCAGAAAACTGGGAACAAGCTGGATTACAAGGAGTAAGCGCCATGTTATTTCAACGTTTATTCAGCGATATGAACAGTGAACTTAAATATGAGAATTTCTAATTAACAATTAAAATTAAAATCTATGCGAAAAATTCTGTTGATTTTTACGATGTGCATAGCGCTTATAGGGAGTGCTAATGCGCAACAGACTGTAACAGGCACTGTTACAGGTGAAGACGGACTGGGGATTCCGGGGGCATCAATAGTCCAGAAGGGGACTACTAAGGGTACTATTACCAATGTAGATGGTAATTATACTTTAAGCGTTCCTGCGGATGCTGTTTTGGTTTTCTCTTTTGTAGGAATGACTACACTTGAAGAACCGGTTAATAATCGAACTACAATCAATGTTGTATTGGGGGTAGATGCAATTGGAATAGACGAAGTAGTTGTAACTGCTTTGGGTATTCGACGAGAAGTTAAACAATTGGGTTATGCTATGACTGAAGTTGCTGGTGCCGATATTGCCCAGACCAACACTATTAGTCCAGTGCAAGCACTGCAGGGCAAGTCAGCGGGTGTGAGTATTGGTTCATCTGACGGTGGTTTGTTTGGAAATAGTAAGATTCAGGTACGTGGCGTATCTGTATTAAACTCCAACAACAACCAACCTATTTTTGTAATCGACGGGGTAATCGTTGAGAATGGAATCTCAAATGCCAGCGCTGACTGGAGTGCTAATTCAAACGATTTTGGTAACATTCTCAAGAACCTTAATCCCGATGATTATGAGTCTGTATCAGTTCTGAAAGGTGCTGCTGCAACAGCTTTGTATGGTTCTCGCGGTATTAACGGAGCCATTATCATTAAAAATAAAGATGGTAAAGGGAAAAGAGGAATCGGAGTGAAAGTGACTCAATCTGTTGGTATTGAAAGTGTTTACGGTGCGCCTGATTTACAATATGAGTATGGCCCGGGAACTCTTGCCGGTTATATTAGTTATGGAGAAAAAGATGCTAGCGGGAATTACTACAAGTACGATGTAAATCAGGTTATTACCCGAGAAGTAAATGGAGTTCAGATGATGTCGAAACTTGATTACGCAGGAGAACTTTTTTATGGGCCTAAATATGATGGCAGACCATTGGAAGATTTTGATGGGTCAGTTACAACTTATAATGGATTTCCAAATAACATGGTTGATGCGTTTGATACAGGAGTAAGTTCAAATACGGCAGTAGCATTAAGTGGAGCAAATGAAAAGGGAAGTTTTTACCTTTCTGATTCATATAATTTAAGAACAGGCGTTATGCCAACAAATAAATTTGAAAGAAATTCTCTTTTGTTTAAAGGATCTTATAACCTTGCAAAATGGTTAATGGCTGATGCATCAATTTCGTTTACTTCTTCTGTGGCAACAAACCCTGCCAATGATTTTACTCAAAGTTTTGCTACAGGTGAATGGCGTGGTTGGTACGATACAAACAAATGGAAAAAGAGAGAAGTTTATCAAGCGGCTCACGGTGGCGTTCCAAATACAAATTATGGAGATTTGTACGGTAATGTTCCTGGTAATGGTACATGGTTTTCATACAATTTAAATTCTGCTGTAAGAGAAGAACAGGTTACAAGGCCGATTGTTAAGTTAACCGCTAATGTTACCGATTGGTTATCAATTGGAGCAGAGGCAAGCATGAACCATTATTCCATATTTAGTGAGAACAAAAACCTGGGTCAGGGATATGCCAATGAAGGCGGTTCATATTATTTAAGAAATGATCTTGACGTTAGTAAAACCGGTAAATTAACAGCAAATCTTAACAAAGAATGGGGCGATTTTACGACTAACCTGCTTATCGGTGGTGAAATTTGGGATCAGAAAAAAGAATATACTTATACACAAACCGACGGTGGATTAATTGTACCAGGTAAATTTTACATGGGAAATTCCAAAAGAACATTAGGCACTGGAGCAGGTGTTTACGGAACCAAACAAATTAATTCACTCTACTATTTGGCAAGTATTGGCTGGCGTGATCAGTTATTCATTGATATTACAGGAAGAAATGACTGGTCTTCTGCCTTGGTTTATACCGATGGAACCGGGAATTATTCCTATTTCTATCCATCAGTAAGTGGTTCATGGATTTTTACTGAAAGTTTTGATTTACCAAACGCATTCTCTTTTGGTAAACTTCGGCTTTCATGGGCGCAGGTTGGTAACGATACCGATCCTTATGCAATTAATAACGGATATGGATTGAGTTCAACCGAATTGGCCAACAGTCAGTTCATTTACGGCAATACAAAATCAACAACACTGGTTGATCCAAATATTAAACCTGAAAGAAAGAATTCTATTGAAGTAGGGCTGGATGTTCGTTTTTTCAATAACAGGTTAAGTGCTGATTTTGCATATTACGATGAAACAATTACCGAACAGATTGGTAATATTCCAATTCCGGCAGCTACAGGTTTTAACAGTATGTTTACCAACATTGGTACACTTACAAACTCCGGTGTTGAACTCTCAGTGAAAGTCGTTCCGGTAAAAACAAGGGATTTTACCTGGACATCAACATTTAATTATTGGAAAAACAAGACAATGATTTCTGATCTTAGAGATGAGGTTGGTGAATTTAAAAGATTAGGCGGTGATATTAACTATGGTAACTTCAGAGTAGGTTCAGTTGCTTTTGAAGATGGTGAATACGGTGTGTTAATGTCGGACAGCAAGCCACTTGAGGATGAAAATGGAAATAAAGTTCTTACATGGAGAAGTGGGCAAAGAGGTGCTGTTTTAACAAGAAGTTATACCAATGAGATTGTTGGAAAAGTTAATCCAGACTTCGAGGGCTCATGGGATAATTCGTTCAACTATAAAAACCTATCGCTTTCAATTTTACTTGATGCACGTTTCGGCGGTCATATTGCATCCTATTCAAACAGATATGGAACATCGTATGGTTACCTGGAAACATCACTGGTTAACAGGGATGCAGAGCATGGCGGTATAACCTGGACAAGTAAATATGCCGATACGAACGGACAAACATTTTATGACGGTATGATTCCTGATGGTGTATTCGCTGAAAACCAAAAGGTTATTGCTCCAAGCGGCGAAGAAGTAAATGTTGGCGGAATGACTTATCAGGCGGCTTATGAAGCGGGTCATGTTGAACCAACACATGCCAGTTTGTACACCTATTTCACCAATTCATGGAGTGGTGGTGTAATCAATGATAATTGGTTTAACGAAGTAAAATACATAGCCATTCGTAACATTTCACTGGGTTATAATCTGCCTAAAAATATGGCACAAAAAATTAAAGCACAAAATTTGTACGTTTCGCTTAATGCAAGAAACATTCGTTATTTGTATAATTCACTCCCCAATAACCTGAATCCTGAAAGTTTCAGGGGAACTTCAAGTAGCGATTCATTCAGGGAACGTGCTTTTACGCCTTATACGGCCACTTATACAATGACACTCAGTATTGATTTTTAAAATAATTCAAAAAATAGTAAATATGAAAACGAAATTTAAGATAGTGTTTGCACTGGTTTTTGTTTTAGCATGGGGGTGTGATATGGATAAGTTCGCCGAACTTAATTCAAATCCCTCAACTTTATCAGAACCAGATCTGAGATATTCTATGACTAAAGCCATAGAGCAAATGTACAGCAACGATTATACAAATTGGTTTTACTCCAACTTTCAGTATATATATCCCTGGTCGCAGGTAACAACCATGCAGGGTGGGAATGAAGCTGATTTTAATGTAATGGGCCCTGCAGGTGGCCAGAATCTTTATGGTTCTCTTTTTCCGCAAACAATGGATGTTCGGGTTCGAATAGATGCAATGAGCGAAGTGGATAAAGCAAATTATCAGGCGTTAAGAGCGCTAACTTATCCGGTTCAAATTGGGCCGGCAATTACTGTGACAGATAAAACCGGATCTCTGGTTTATACCGAAGCGGGTTTAGCTCCTTATACAAATCCACCTTTATTAACACCAGTTTTGGATAATCAGGAAACACTTTTTAATACCTGGTTAGCTGAATTGGATGAAGCAATAATTGCTCTTTCAACATCGCAAAATCAATTTGCAATAGGAAATCAGGACATTATTTATGGCGGAGATTATGGAAAATGGGCAAAATATTGTAACCTTCTGAAATTAAAAATTGCTGCAATGCTTGTTAATAAAGACAGAGCAAAAGCTCTAAAAATTGCAGAGGAAGTAGCAAGTTCAAGTGCCGGTTACATGAATGAATTAAATGATGATTACATTTACAACCGGGGTGTTAAATATTATGGCACAGGAAACGGGATGTGGATTGGTTATGGAAGCAAAAACCTGATTGAATATCTTAAAGAAAATAAAGATCCAAGATTACGCTTTATTTTTGAAAAGAATCATTTTAATGGTGAAGTAATTGATGCATTTATTGAAACAGAAACTGCACTGCCTCCATACATTGCACCGTACGTGAAACTGGACAATGAAGGAAATTTTGCAGGTTGGAATGAACCCGGAGAACCTTGGGTTCGTTATTATGGGGCACCTTTATCGCCCGATGCAACTCAGGATCCTGCCAATGAGGTTTATTTCAATCAAGGTTTGTTTAATAAAATAATTCTTAATGGAAGTGAGAAAACGTATGCCGCTACTTCATTGTATTCGGAGAAACTCACACGGACCACATATAATTATACATACCCAACTAAACCCGGAGGTAGAGTTCTGGAACTAAAAGATAATGATCCGCCACTTAACGTTATACTTGGAAGCTCGGCTGAAACAAATTTATACCTTGCTGAATTCAAACAGTTGGGCGCAAACCTTCCAAAGAGTGCTCAGGAATATTTTAATTGGGGTGTTGAATTATCAATTCGTCGTGCTGATGCATTGGCAAAAAATAACCAAATGCCTTATTATGATGGTGACCCTGTGTACACCAATTCGAGCGAAAAAGAAGCTGGAGCCACAAAACTAAGGGATGGTGAGATTGCTGCCTTAATGTCTCAACCATCATATAACCTTAGTACTGATGCACTGGAAAAAATTTATATACAACAGTATATTAATTTCATGAACACACCTGAAGATTTATGGACAACCGTGCGTCGTTCAGGTATTCCTAAAAAAGGCAGTTCTTACCTGGCTTGGGAAAACTTTACAATATCTGGAAGTGAGGCTGCAATACCGAGAAGATTTGTAGTTGGAACACCTACTGAAGATGATCTGAATTATGAAAATATGTTGAAAGCAGTTCAGGAGCAAGGTTTTACAACGGGTGATCCAAGTCCTTCACTTCTTAGTACCGAAAGATTGTGGTTTGATAAAGAGAATCCGGCATATGGAGCTGGTCCTAAGTAACTGGATATTGAGATTTTAATATTTACAGTATTAATAATCAATTCGATATTTTCAAAAAATGTGAAGAACCGCCTCAATTTTGAGGCGGTTCTGACATTTACTCAAATTTATTTTATTCATTGTTTAATATGCCGCAGAGTTGTTCTAATTATTCTAAAAATGAAATTAATACTATGAGTTTAAGATTTTTGAAACAAATCATGCTAATTTCAATACTAATATTACAAAGTATAATGGCCAATTCTCAGGAGAGAAAAATTTATGGCAGAGTAACAATAGCCGAAAAATATGGCATTAATAAAGCATCAATAATTGTCGGCAGTACAAAAGCCGAAACCTTTTCCGATACATCCGGGTATTATTCGATAACCTGTAATGATGACGATAAAATTACATTCAGTGCAAATGGTTTTTATTCTGAAAAAATAAATCTCAGGAAAATACAAAAGTCGGATTCGCTAAATGTTGACTTGGAATTAAAGAAGGGCGATAAAAATTTCTCGTATGCCACAGGTTACGGGCATATCGATGAGGAAAGATTGTCATATGCAATTAAACATTTTGAATCGCAAACCGATTACAGCGGCTATAAATCGATTCTCGAAATAATTGAAGGAAGGACAACTGGTGTTACAATTCGTGGAAATTCAATCGAAATTCGTGGTACTTCTACTCTCAATGGAAATACTCCAGCGCTTCTGGTAGTTGATGGTACAACGGTCGAATTTTCAACTTTTAGCAATATTTCGCCATCCCAGATTAAAACTATCGATGTTTTAAAAGGTGCGGCTGCTTCGGCCAGATATGGTTCCCGAGGTATGGGTGGAGTAATTG
>JBHEOF010000104.1:418-7327 GCA_046261715.1 Bacteroidales bacterium | reverse complement strand
GTAGTAAAGCGTGGAATTTGCTATCCCATGAGTTTTGCAATAAGCTCCAAGTGTTAGATTACTTTTTTTGCTGGCGTCAATATGAGCATACATCTCGGCCTGGGTGCGCCTTCGGATTTTTCTCATGCCCCAAATCTACGAACTAAGCCGCTACCCTGAAAGACGGGGTTCGTAGGACGGATACCATAAATTACTGATAATCAATTCATGGGTCAGGAGTTCTGAGATTTAAGGGGCTATGAAAAAAGGCAAACCGAAACAAATCGGAATGCCTTTATCCTAAAATTACTCTCTAAAAAGAGTTTAGTAATCTAACTCAAACTGATGTACAACTATTAACTTAAAAATCACTGCTTTCTGTTACAAAAGCAGTGTGCTTTGTATTGTTAGTTTGAATTAATAACCGGCATTTTGGTCAGCAACGGTTAATGCGTTGTTAGCAATAATTTCGTTTTGAGGAATAGGGAATACTTCGTGTTTTCCTGCCACAAAACCTATATCACTCATTTCGGCATTGGCATCGCCCCAGCGAACTAAATCCCAATATCTTTGCCCTTCAAAAGCCATTTCCATTTGTCTTTCTTTTTTAATGGCATCGAACAAGGCTGTTCCTGTTGCAGTTACTTCGTCTAAACCGGCTCTATCGCGCACTTTGTTCAATTCTATTTTGGCTTTTCCGTCGTCGTCTGACAAATGGTATGCTTCTGCAGCTAAAAGTAAAACATCAGCATAGCGCAAAATTCTCCAGTTTGTGGTATAGTTTAGTTCGGCAACAGCTGCGGTATTTGTTTCAGAAGATTTTGTAACGTATTTCATTCTCATGTAGCCTTCATAATCATGGTGGGATCCACCTGCAGGAGGATCATTAATAGCACCACCGGTAGCAATTAGGTCTTCTGCAGAAATTAAAGTAGCATCATAACGAGGCCCTTTCCCCTCAGCAACAAATAAATCACCAATTTTTTTTGATGGATTATTAAATCCCCAACCATTTCTAACATCTAAAGAAGTAGCTGATAAATCAAAAACCACATCGCGAGGGCCTTCAAGCTGTAATTCAATATTACTTTCGTTTCCGCCGCCCCAAGGGAAATTGCCCCAGTTGTAGGCTTCTGTGGAAACATAAGAAATTTCAAACAATGATTCTACACCAAATTCATTCGTAGCAGCCCAAACATCAGAGAAGTCAGTTTCTAAACTGTATTCACCACTTGAAATAACTGTGCCTAATACTGTTGCGGCTTCGCTTGCTTTTCCTTGATAAAGATATACTTTACCTAAAAGCCCTTGAGCAGCTCCTTTAGCAAAACGGAATTTATGAGAATCCGATAATTCGCTTTTCAGCGGAAGCAAAGCTATAGCATCTTTCAAATCCTTTTCTATTTGAGTATAAACTTCGGCTTTTGGCGTTCTGGGTTTATGAAAATCTTCAGTATTTACCGGATTTTCAGTAAACAACGGCACATCGCCAAACATTACTACCAAGTCGAAGTAGTTTAATGCGCGTAAAGCTTTGGCTTCGGCTGCTATACTCTTCATTTCATCTGTAGCATCTTCTTTTCCGTCAATAACTTCAATAATTGTATTGCATGAATTGATGGTTTTGTAAAAATTAAACCAAATTGATTCAATTTTAGCATTATCCGAAACAATTAAAAAATCATCTAAATATTGGTAGTCAGATTGGTCATTTGCATCACCACCTGCACATAATACATCATCAGCAGGTAAATTTTTCATAAAGTAAACACTGGCCCAGCCGCCATGCGAATAGTTGTATTGCATTACATCGTAAACTCCAATTAATGCCGAGAGCACTTCCTCGTTGTTACGCAAATAAGTGTCTTTTGGCAGTTGGCTGCCGGTTGGTTCTAATTCTAAGAATTCTTTTGTACAGCTTGCGAAAGCAATTACTATAACAAGCAGGCTAATTCTAAATATTAATCTATTCATTTCTTTATTTTTTAAAAGTTAATTTTTCTAAAGTTGATTTCTAATTATAAACCAATAGAAAGTCCAAACATTACTTTTCCTGCTACCGGATATAAGCCTCTATCAATTCCTTGTCTTGCATTATTACTACTACCTGCTTCAGGATCAACTCCTTTATATTTAGTTAAGGTAAAGTAATCGTCAAGCGAAATAAAAGCTCTTAAAGAATTTACTCCATACTTAGAAATTGTTTCTTTAGCGAAAGTATAACCTAATTGAAGTTGTTTTATTCTTACATAAGAACCATCAGAAATCATCAAATCACTTCTGTAAAGATAGTCATCTGAATTTGTAGCTGCCGGATAGGTAGCATCTGTGTTATCAGCGGTCCATCTTTCTTCAAAAAGGAATGCAGGTTTATTAGAAAAAGATCTGTCTGTTCTAAAGAAACCCATGAAAATATCATTTCCTTGAGAACCTTGGAAGAATAAATTGAAATCAAATCCTTTGTAACTTGCAAATAAATTACCACCAAATAATAAATCAGCATGAGGATCGCCAATGTAAGTTTGGTCGGCTGGTGTAATTTCACCATCTTCATCAACATCAACAACATTTACAGCACCTGTTGTAGGGTCAATTCCATCGGTTTTGTAACCTTTGAAATACCAAATAGGATAATCTTGTTCAAACCAGGTTAAATCATGACCCCTTAAGTTATCTCCTCTAACCGGAGCATCTACTAATAATTCTTCTACATTATTATCAACTATTGAGAAGTTTGCATTTACACCATATTTGAATTCGTTGTCCATATTTCTGAAACCTAATTCAACATCGAAACCTGTATTTCTAATATTACCCGCATTTACCGTTGGGAAACTATTTCCTACAGATAATGATCCGGAACCAATAGCCAAAAGACCATCAGTAAGTTTATTATAATAATCAAAAGATAAAGAAAGTTTACCCTCAAGTACTCTAAGATCAAATCCAATATCAGTCATTTCGGTACGTTCCCAAATTAAATCAGGATTTGGTAATTTATTTATGTTTGCACCGTAAATGTATTGTCCGGTAGCATCGGGGTATCTTATTCCACCTAAAGACCAGAAAACGATATCTTCATTACCCGCTAAGTTTTTTGCGCTACCGTTAGCGCCCCAACTTGCACGTATTTTCAAATTGTTAATAAAATCGACATTAAAAAAATCTTCATTAGAAACTGTCCAACCGGCAGAAACAGCAGGAAATACACCGTATTTATTTTCAGGTGGGAATAAACTTGAACCATCGCGACGAATAGAGGCTTCAAAGAGATATTTCCCGCCAAAATCGTAAGACAGACGTCCAAATGTAGAAGCTGAAGTAATTCTATCCATTGAACTGGCAACTTCGTCAAATTCTCCGGTTGAATGGTAAGCAAAATTATCACCATAAGCCACCATAGGACCCGAATGTAAAGAATAATAAGGACCTTCATATTTCTGAGCAGAAACACCAGCCAAAGCAGTTACAGTATGATCGCCAAAAGTTTTAGTATAGGAAGCAAAATTTTCCCATAACCAAGTATCCCATTTGTTAATTCTGTCATCAATAGTCATTATTGGATTTTGATTTTCTGAGTTAAAATAATATTCAGAAGACCACCATTTTTGATTTTGATAAGCTAAATCAAGACCAATACGTGAAGTAATATTTAAACCCTCAATTGGTGTTAAAGTTACATACGCACTACCTAAAATTTTATCTTGCTTTATGCTATTATGGTAAGTTTCTAATTTTGCTAAAGGATGAGCAATCTCACCTGTTACATTTTCGGCTAAGGCATAATATTTTCCATCAGCATTTTGAATGATAGTATTACCGGCATCTAATTGATCTTGAACATTTGTAGGAATGCCATCATAATAAACAGGAGTTAAAGGATCCATTAAAATAGCGGCAGTAACTACTCCACCATATTCATCATCTTCGCCAATATATTTTTGGTCAGAGTGCATAAAACTTAAGTTAGCACCTACTTGTAACCAATCTTTTACATCGCTTTTTACATTCATACGAGCAGTATATCTGTTGTAATTGGCTTTATCGCCACCTACAATACCGTCTTGGGTTAAATAAGAACCCGAAACCATATAGGTTGTTTTCTCGTTTCCACCGGAAAAACCAATACGATGTTTTTGCATAGGAGCTTTTTGGAACAATTCACCTAACCAATCAGTGTCAGCGCCATAAGTATCATTAACAGTGTTACCTGTTTCAGTTTGCCAGGTTTTGTACTGTTCCGCATTCATAACTTCAAATTTTGAACGAGAACTTTGGATACCAGAAGAAAAATCATAATTAATCTTAGAAACGCCCGATTTCCCAGATTTAGTGGTAATTAAAATTACACCATTACCACCTTCTGTACCATAAATAGCAGATGAAGCAGCATCTTTCAACACTTCGATTGAAGCGATATCACCCGGGGCGATATTGTTAATATCACCGGTTTTCATACCGTCAACAATGTACAGTGGGTTTGAATTTCCATTAGAGTTTGTACCTCTAATTCTGATTTTTGTACCGGCACCCGGCGAACCTGATGTTGGAAGAATAGCAACACCGGCTGTTCTACCCTGAATAGCTTGGTCTACACGTGTAGAAGAAATACCTTCTAACTCTTCAGAACCAACACTTGAAATAGAACCGGTTACAAGACTTTTCTTTTTTACACCGTATCCGACTACTATAACTTCATCGAGGCCAGTAGTTTCCATTTCAAGTACAACATTAATTGTACTTTGCCCATTAACTTCTATTGTCTGAGTCTTGTAGCCTACAAAAGAAAAAGCTAATGCTGCATTTTCGCCAACAGTAATTTGATACTTACCTTCAAAATCGGTGATAGTACCATTTGAGGTGCCTTTTTCCAACACAGTAACGCCCGGAAGACTCATATTATCCTCACCGGAAGTTACTGTTCCGCTTACTTCAATCTGAGCAACAGCCGCAAAGCTAACTAAGAAAAAAGCAAGAATAAACGTTAATTTTTTCATAATAAATATTAAATTTAAATTAAATAATTGGATTAATATAATTAGTAATTTTAAGAAGTTTGCTATTGTATATTTAGAGTTTCGTAATTTTCCAAAGTAGCCATAATATTAAATTACTGTACTATTTTCAAAATATTTCAATTTCTAATGTGTACTTTTAAAACCTTGAATGATAACAAACTCATACCTTTATATTCATATAAAACAAAAATAGGTTTATTAAAAACACGTTCTTTTCAATAAACAATAGTTTGTATAGCTCTTGCCGGAATTTCCAGCTCTAAACTCATTGAATTGATAGTTAGTTTATAGGCTTTCCTTGAATTGGTTTCATTCATTATTATTGTAACCATTTTGCCATTTTCATTTAGGAAAGAAGTGCTAAGCAAAGTAGTTCTGCTAGTTGAAGTGCTTACCCTGCGTGCACCCGGCTTTATAAATTTTGAAAAATGCCCAATGTAATAATAGCTTGGAGTTATAATTACACTATCTTTTTGCGTGTCGCCGTGTATAGGTGAAAAACAAAAATTTCCTACATGATTTGGCCCGCCGGTTTCATCGAGCAGAATGTTCCAGTCAGTCCAGGCTGCAGTTCCACAGTTAAAATCATTAATCATAGATTGTCCGTATCGTTCAGCATTTGGCCAGTACTGATATTTTTCGGTGTCGAAAGCCTCATTGGTGCCTTCGGTAAACATCAGTTCCTTATCGGGAAAATTTTCTTTTACTTTTCTAAGATTTTCAAAATTAGGTAACGAGCCTGTCCATGTTTCATACCAATGGAACCCGCTTCCCCAAGCGTATTTTGCAGCAGCCGTATCACCAAATATAACATTGGTTCTATTAGTAATTAAATCGCGATTATGATCCCAAACTACAATGTTTTTATCGCCATAACCGGCTTTTTCCATGGTAGGGCCAAGATAGTTTTTGAGGAAATCGCGTTCTTCTTCGGCAGTATAAATGCACGATTCCCAACGTTGTGTGGCCATTGGCTCGTTTTGGATAGTAATGCCCCAAACCGGCATTCCCTGAGCCTCATAAGCTTCAATAAATTTGACGTAATAATTAGCCCAAGCCTGATAATATTCAGGCAAAAGTTTACCGCCTTGTAGCATATTTTTATTACTTTTCATAAATGCCGGCGGACTCCAAGGGCTGGCGTAAAAAACAAAATCATCCTTAATAAGCTTCATAGCTTCTTTAATGAAGGAAATTTTATACTTTTTATCACGATTTATAGAAAAAGTTTCTAATTCATCATCGCCCTCATCAATGTAAGTATAGCTTTCCGAACTAAAATCGCAACTATGAATAGGAGTTCGTATTAAATTATAAGCGATTCCGTCTTCGCCAAAATAAGCATTAAGTACTTGATTTCTTTTACTTTTAGATAGTTTATAAAAGGTTTCGGCAGCCGCATCGGTAATGGCTCCTCCTATTCCTAAAAAAGTTTGGAATTGCTTTTCGGGCTTAACAAAAACAGTAATTTCGGTTTCAAGAGCCTGACGGGCTTCTTTAAACTCAAGATTATCTGTTAAGCTTAATCGAAGATTTGTATCTTTTGCAGTAGTATAAACTACAGCATATTTATCCTTTGCAGAATAATCAAGTCTTATTTCGCTATTTGCAACAAACTCATTGTCGTTTTTACAGGAAATAAGAATTAAAGAAATGAATAATATAAAAAAAGTAGTCCGCATCTTTGATTTTAATAATTCATTCAAATTAAACCCATCCTAAATCAAAAAGCTAATTTTCAGCCACATCAAAGACACATCAAGGTAATTTTATATTACACTATTATTACATCATATACATTCCTTACATATTGTTTATCTGGTAATTAGCAAATTTATTCTCCCAATAGTTTAGTTTCACACAAAGAAAAACAATCCACACCCTGGTATATTATAAAATAAGCATAATTAAA
>JBHEOF010000104.1:0-408 GCA_046261715.1 Bacteroidales bacterium | reverse complement strand
CGCAATACACACACTGAAAAATAATAAAATGGTTTACTGCAAGCCGGGCAATTCTTTTACTAAATCATGGAAAGTGTGAAATAAGCTGTGTAGGCTAACTCAACAGAAATCAAATTTTACCATCCCGAACATTACAATTATTAAATTATATTCATTGCCTGGCTCCCATTCATCACTTCCGTGACTATGCATACTATTGACATGACACTGATGTAACAAATTCAAAGCTTTATAACCTTCATTTAATGAACTTTACGATCTAAATTGATGTATTAGAGTTGTAATGACGTTTGGCTGTTGTTGAGTTAGAGTTGAGGATTGATACAAAGCGTAATATTTCAGCAAAGCATATATTGCAAATCTATTAATGATCCTAACCGAGATGTATTCATGAAAAACTCAAAGCTA
>JBHEOF010000103.1:0-7383 GCA_046261715.1 Bacteroidales bacterium | reverse complement strand
GGTGTGGGAACCAACCGGGTGAATAAATATACTATTGGCGCTGCCACACAAGGATTGAGTAATTACCTTAAGAAACAATATCCTGATCAGTCCATTAAAATTGCTCTTGCCCATGATAACCGCAATTTCGCCGAATATTTTACACAGGTTACAGCGGATGTATTTTCTGCCAATGGAATTTATGTATACTTTTTTGATGGACTGAGGCCTACACCCGAACTTTCGTTCGCCATCAGGCAATTGGGTTGCCAGAGTGGAGTAATGCTTACAGCTTCTCACAATCCAAAAGAATACAGTGGTTATAAAGCCTACTGGAATGATGGTGGACAAATCATTGCACCCCATGATAAGAAAATTATTGATGAAGTATTAAAGATTGATTCCATTTCAAAAATCAATTTCAAGGCTAAACTAGAAAACATTGAGAAAATTGGTCGCGAGATTGATGAACTATTCATCGAAAAGGTGAAATCGGTTAGCTTAAATCCTGATGTAATTAAAAAACAACATGATTTAAACATGGTACCGGCGTGCATTTGGTACCCGAGGCCTTGAAAAGTATCGGATTTACCAATGTAAACCTGGTTGAAGAACAATGTACCATTGATGGCAATTTTCCCACCGTCATTTATCCCAACCCGGAAGAAAAAGAAGCACTTACCATGGCGCTTGAAAAAGCAAAACAGTTAGACGCTGATTTGGTAATGGCAACGGATCCCGATGGTGACAGGGTAGGTATTGCGGTAAAAGATGACAATAATGAATTTGTGTTGCTCAATGGAAATCAAACCGGTACATTGCTGTTTCATTACCTGCTCAATCAATGGAAACAGAAAAATATGCTGAAAGGGAATGAGTATATTGTAAAAACTATAGTTACCACCTATTTAATTGACCGTATTGCAGAAGCAAAAGGTGTGAAGTGTTATAATGTACTAACAGGATTCAAATTTATTGGTGCCCTTATGACTGAACTCGAAGGGAAAGAAACTTTCATTGCCGGTGCAGAAGAGAGTTACGGTTACCTGATTGGTGATCATGTGAGAGATAAAGATGCTGTTGTTGCATGTAATATGATCGCTGAGATGACCGCATGGTACCTTAATAATGGTAAAACCCCCTGGCAGATGCTAAAGGAGATTTATGCCGAATACGGATTCTTTAAGGAAGAACTGATTTCCATTACCAAATCTGGTAAGAAGGGAGCTGAAGAGATTAAGGAAATGATGATGGGTTTCAGGGAGAATCCCCCGAAATCACTGGGGGGTAAAAAAATAGTAAAAACTATGGACTATCTGACATCTCAGGAAAAAGACCTGGAAACCGGTAAAGTTATCGCCATAGATTTGCCAAAATCTAATGTACTGCAATTTTTAACGGAAGGTGGTAATCTCATTTCTGCAAGACCATCGGGCACTGAGCCAAAAATCAAATTCTACATCAGTGTGAATGCTCATCTTGATTCTCCTGAAAATTACTACGAAAAGGAAAAAGAATTGAAGGCTTTAATTCAGGCGATTAAAGAAGAGCTGAATTGATTATCTTATTGAATTTTGAAATCATACCGAATAAAAAAAACCGTTGGCGATAAGCACAACGGTTTTTTTTCGTTTTGGTGTAATTTTATTTTGACGACAACCATTTTGGCAATACATTCTCTTTAAAATCTTTTTTCATTCTTCTTTGCTCCTCCATATCAATTCCGATATACTCCTGTGCTTTTGCTTTGGTTGAAACGTCGGGCATTTCAATTGGATAGTCTTTTCCATACTTAGCAAAAATGGTTGCAAGAATTATTCTTGCTTCCTGACTTTTTTGAATGGATGTACCCAACACCCTGAGTGCTTCATTGGGTGAGTGAATACCATAACCATTGGCTGCCGCCACCCAGTCCCAGCGCCATTGAGCGTGACGTATTAGCTGAAGCACATCCTTCATTTCTTCTTCAGTAGCTCCGGCATCCCAGGCATGTTTTGCTTCAATGTGCAATTGTGCCAGGTTTTTCTCAACAATACGGCGCAACTCTGAGATTTTATCCTGACGATCATATACGTTGGCAATAAGCGTAGCCTCACTTTCTCTGTGACAAACCTGGCATGTAGACTCAACATATTGTAATGGGCTGGTAATGTGGTGGTAAGTGAATTTAATTCCTCCTTCACGTTTATAAGGCATATGGCAATCAGCACATGATACTCCTCTCTGCGCATGAATTCCTGTTTTGTAAAGTTCATAGTCAGGATGTTGCGCCTTGAGCATAGGAGCTTTGCTTAAGCTGTGCACCCAATCGGTATGTTGAACATTATCTTTATATTCTTCCATTTCATCGGCAGAATAACCTTCATCCCAGGGGAAAATTAAGTAATTGTTCTCTCCAAAATAATACTCCACATGGCACTGCGCACAAACAAGTGAACGCATTTCCTGGTGGGTTGCATTTTCAATATCAATTCCTTGCCGTGCAAAGGCTTCCACGAGTGCCGGCCGGGTAATACGTAAATTCATTGTATTGGGTTCATGACAATCCTGGCATCCGATATGATTTTGTATCTCAGGACCCAGTTCCATAAAAGTACTTGAATAAAATTCAGCCACTCCTATTTCATTCATTACTCTTGGTACATCAGTACTTTTGCAGGTCCAGCAGGTTCCTGCCATAGGGCCTGTAGTGCGGAGAGTATTGCGTATATCAGTAACTGCATAATAATGCCCGCGACCCTGATTATAATCCCGTGAAAAAGCATAACCTGCCCACATTACTACAAGCTCAGGATATCTTTCAAGATAATCAATCTGCGCTGAACCTACATATTTGCTCCTGAAAGAAGTATCCGAAGTATTCAGATAACTTTCATATTGTCGCGGGAAATTCTCACCCCAAACGGCATTATCGGGTTCCCATTCCGGAATAGGATTAACCATCTGAAAATATAGTTTTGCTTCGCTTCGACGCTCTACGATAGATGATGCAAGCAAACCAATGAAAAATACAATAATCACGGTAGCGAAAAACAACACCCAGTTTATCCAGGGTTTTTTCTCAGTAAGTTCTCTTAGTGTCTTCATAGAAAATGGATTTGAAAATGTATTGTATTTCTAAACATAATTTATTTAATTTCCTGGATTCTTGGCTGATCTGAATTACCTATGAACACCTGAAGCCATTCCGGCATTGCAGATGGCAATCTTTCAACCAGAGCATGAGGAGCAGCCGAAAGACTTCTTACGGTTCCGTGTGGTGTTTCCCGGTGGCAATCCCAGCAAAGTTTGCCTTCATTTTCTCTGGTCATTGAACCGGTAACAGTTACTAGTTGAGTCATATCAACAAGATCAATATGGCACCTTATGCAATTTTCCTGGACTACATTTACACCTGCATCTTTGATTTGAATGACCTGGGGTTCCCAACGCATCGTAAAGTAGGTAGCATGCCGCAATCCGTCAGAGGCTTTGAAATAATATTTTCTGATAAAATTGTCCTGAGGAACATGGCAGTCAACGCAACTTGCAACATGCCCGTGGCTTCCTTTGGTCCATGATGCGTAATGTGGATACATTACATGACAGTTAATACAGGTTTTAGGTTCATCAGACAGGTAAGATGTTGCCATGGATATGTGAAGCACAAGAAAGAAAATTCCCGTGAATATGCCCATAAGTATAATTACTGACAGTTTCCAGTTTAAAGGAGGCTTTATAAAATGAATAATTTTTCGCAAATAATTCATAATAAATATTTTATTAATACCCGACAGGCAAAAAAATCAAATAGGAAAAGCAGTACTCAAATATATATTGAAAGAAACTTCTAAGCAAATAAATGTTAAAAAGAAAGCTAATTTATAATTAGTATTAATAATAATCACCCGATTTTTTTCATATTTATCTTATCGCTATAAAAATACCTTTTGGTAATAATAATTATATTATTAAACAATATTATTTATTACTTTTGTTTTAATTATTTTATCATTCACTATCTTTTATTTTTATTTCAATAAGATTGTATTCTGATATTTCATGATATTTTCTGATTATTTTTTCAGGCTTTTGTTTTTCTCTATTATTTTGATGTTTGCTACTCAGAGTAATATATCTGGTAATACTTTAACTCATGATAGCCTAAAAAGAATAATAGAATCAGAAGATTCACCCGATACTTTATTGTTTGAAGCTTACCACAAATTATCCTGGGAGTTGAAATCGTCTGTACCAAATCAGGCCCTGGAATATGCCAATGAAGCACTGACAATTGCAGAAAGATTAAACAGGCCGTCGAAGGTTGCTGACGCCTTATCCTATATTGGTGTTATATACTGGCAGATGGGCGATTTTAGTATGGCGCTTGATTATCATCTGGAAGCCAATGGAATTTACGAGGAAATACAGGACCATAAAGGTATTGCGAGATCAAATACCAATCTGGGAATTATTTTCAGCAGCCAGAGCCATTATGATAGAGCTCTTGAAAATTATTTTAAAGCCTTAACGCTTTATGAAGAGATTGATAATAAAGAAGGTATGGCAGTGGTTCTTAATAATATAGGCATGGTTTACAGCCACCAGAGAGATTATGATATAGCCGAGAGATATCATTTGCAATCACTTGAATTGAAACAATCCGAAAATGACCCAAAAGGGATGGCATTCTCTTATAATAATCTGGGCCGGGTATATCAAGGTAAGAATGAACCGGAGAAGGCAAGGGATTTTTATTTCAAAGCACTTGATATCAGAAGAGAACTTGCTGATAAGAGGGAGATTGCAAATACAACAGAAAATCTTGGTTATCTATCTTTTTTGCTAGATGAGTATGAAGAAGCTGAAAGATATTTGCAGGAAGCATTAGAGCTTTATAATGAAGTTGACGATAAAAGTGGACTTGCAAAAACACTTAATTCACTTGGAAAACTCTATCATCAAAAAGGAGATGGTGTTAGTGCAAGAAACTATTTTAACCAAAGCCTTAGATTAGCTCAGGATATTGGCTCAAATCGGCTGGTGATGGAAAATTATGGCAATATTTCCGAGGTTTTGGCGTCAACCGGTGATTATCAAACAGCTTATCGTTTTCAACAGGAGTATAATGAAATAAGAGATAGCATATACAATGAAGAGAGCAGACGTAAGATTTATGAGTTGCAGTTTTTGTATGACCGTGAACAAAAAGAAAGCGAAGTTCAACTTCTACGGAAGAACGAACAGATAAATCTGCTAAGTTCTCAAAGGGATAGGTTATTGAGAAACTTTCTTATTGTGGGTGTAATTATGGTGCTGGTGTCATTGTTTTTGTTGTATAACCGGTTTCTTATTCTCAGAAACTCCAATATTTTACTTGAAAAGCAAAAGGAGGAAATATCCGAATCCAATGCACAACTTGTGGAATTGAATCATTCGCTTATGGAGCAAAAAAAGATGTATGAAGAATTGAACCATAAGCTTAATATTTCCAATAAAAAATTAAAGGAATCTGAAAAAAATCTGATGGAGATCAATGCCACAAAAGATAAATTCTTTTCAATCATATCACATGATCTAAGGAATCCTTTTGCGTCAATTGTAAGTTTCTCAAGAATTTTAAAAAGAGATATTTTAAATATGAGCAAGGATGAATTAAGTGAACTTGCTCTTGAACTTGATAAATCTGTTCTTAAGATTGATAACCTGCTTGAAAACCTTTTGCAATGGTCAAGAACACAGACTGGAAAAATAAAATACCGGCCGGAGTATATTGCATTGCATGAAATTATTAAGGATAATGTTAATCTGGTACTTAATAATGCCAGGGATAAAAACATCAAACTGAATGATTCGGTTGATGATGATCTTGCTGTATGGGCCGACAGAAATATGACAGATACTGTTATTAGAAACTTATTATCTAATGCGTTAAAATATACTGATCAGGGAGGTGAAATTGTTTTAAGCAGCTACGTAAAAAATCATAAGGCCTATATTTCGGTAAAAGACAATGGAGTTGGTATTCCCGAAGAGAATAAAAAGAAAATTTTTCAAACAGACTCTTTGCATTCTACCTATGGTACCATGGATGAGAAAGGAAGTGGTCTGGGATTATTATTATGTAAAGAATTTGTTGAAAAACAGGGAGGAGAGATCTTTTTTGAAAGTAAAAAGGGTGAAGGATCAGTATTCACTTTTTCGCTCCCTTGTGAACAATTGTAATACAGATTTTACAAATACATCTGACCCTTCATATTTTTAAACCAGCTTTTCATCTTTCTTTAAAAAATATTTGATGTATTATGCTTGATACACGATAATTTATCGTATATTTGCACTCCAAATGCGGATGTGGCGTAATTGGTAGCCGCGCCAGACTTAGGATCTGGTGCCGAAAGGCGTGGGGGTTCGAGTCCCTTCATCCGCACAAAAAGAGTGTATGAATCATTACCCCGTAAGATAAAGTATCATTTTCCATCTCACGGGGTATTTTTTATTATATGCCCGGTTGTTATATATAAATCATTAGAAAACCCGATGTCTTTCCTACTTTAGATATGTTAGGAGACACCCAAAAAAAGTTATCATATATGAATATTGTTCAGGAAAATACAGGTGACCTTACTGCAACACTGAAAGTACAACTACAGCCCGAAGATTATAAGGAAAAAGTTGACAAAGCCCTTAAAGATTTACAGAAAAAAGCCCAGATGCCGGGTTTCAGGCCCGGAAAGGTGCCTATGGGAATGGTGAAGAAGCTTTATGAAAAAAGTGTTCTTGCTGAAGAAGTGAATAAGATTCTCATTGATTCGGTGTATGATTATATCAAAGAAAATGAAATAAACATACTTGGTAATCCTCTGCCCGATCATGATCAGGCAAAAGAAATTGACTGGGATAATCAAACTGAATTTGAGTTTCATTATCAGATTGGTTTATCTCCTGAAATAAACCTGAGTCTTTCTGACGACATTGAAGTGGAATATTATAAGATTAAAGTAAAGGATAGTATTGTAGATGATACCATAAACGATCTCAGGAGAAGGTATGGATCCATGTCTAGCCCCGAAGTGTCAGAAAAAGAAGATGTACTTTATGGAAAGTTTGAAGAAGTTGATGGTGAAGGTAATATTATTGAAGATGGTTTAAAAAATGAATCAAATTTATACATTCAGTACCTAAAAGATGATGAAACCAAAGAGAAACTTACAGGTCTGAAAGCAGATGATTCTCTGGTTATTGACCTGGTAAAAGCTTTGGAAAATGAAACTGAGATGGCTACCACACTGGGTATCAAAAAAGAAGAATTAGATCAGTATGGTAAAAACTATAAATTTATCGTGCAGCGTATTTCGCGAATAGAACCTGCTGAGCTTAACGAAGAACTCTTTAAGAAAGTTGCTCCTGATAAAGAAATTAAAG
>JBHEOF010000102.1:0-7410 GCA_046261715.1 Bacteroidales bacterium | reverse complement strand
TCACAGTATATCCTTTTGCAGGTGCACGTGAAGCTGCTACCAACGAGAATGAAACCGATGTACTCGTATTCCACGGTGCTACCGATGCTCCTGAAGTAAGTGTTTGGGAAACCGGAGTAGGTGCAGGTGAACTCTTTACATTTGGTTATGGTGAATTTGCCGGTTACCTTGAACTGGGTACGCTCGACTATGTGCTTGAAGTACGTACAGCTGACGGTGAAACTACCGTAGTTGCTTACAGTGCTCCGTTGCAAACTCTCGGACTGGAAGGTGCAGCAATAACTGTTGTTGCAAGCGGATTCCTGAATCCTGCCAATAATAGTGATGGTCCTGCATTTGGTCTTTACGTAGCAACTGCAGCTGGTGGTGATTTGATTGCACTTCCCGTATTTACCAATGTAAATGACATTGTACCTGCATTTGGCGAGTTTAATGCTTATCCAAATCCGGTAAGAGATAACCTGAACATTGCATTGAACCTTAACCGTTCAGATGATATTACCATTGAAATCTTCAATATCATCGGATCAAGGGTATATGTAAATGAACTGGGTAATCGCAGTGAATTGGTGATGGAAACTATAAATGTTTCTTCACTTCCGCAAGGAACCTATATTCTGAATGTAAGAACTTCCGACGATGTAATTACAAGGAAGATCAATATAGTAAAATAAACTGGTAGTGAGTTAGTAGTTAATTTTAATCTCTGCTACCGGGGCCGGCCTTTGGGTCGGCCCCTTTTTTTTGCAGTAAAACAGAACGAAGCAGCCCAAGTGCAGCATTACCTGCCCTTATAATATTTCTGTCTCTTTCATCACCGAAAAGAAATTTTTTACTTATAAGCAAATCCGGGCCGGCAACGGCAATCCATACCGTTCCAACAGGTTTTTCAGGTGTTCCGCCGCCTGGTCCTGCAATACCACTAACACTTATTGCATAGTCAGTATGAAGTAAATTACGAGTTTCCCGGGCCATGATCTCTACAACTTCTTTACTTACCGCACCAAATTCTTTTAGAATAATTTCGGGGACTTTAAGTAAACCTGTTTTAACGTCATTATCATAGGCTATTAATGAACCTTTGAAATAATCTGAACTGCCTGCTATACCAGTTATACGGTGAGCAATGTATCCGCCGGTACAACTTTCAGCTGTAGAAACGCTTAAATTTAACTCCCTTAACAAACTACCCACCACAGCCTCAAGTTTTTCATCATCAAATCCCCAGAAATATTCCGGTATAAGTGCTTTTAATTTGTCTGTTTCAGCCTGTAGTTGCCGTTCCATTTCATCGCGGTTGTTACCTTTCATACTCAATCTTAAGCGGACAATACCCGGGGAGGGCAAATAAGCCAGCTTTATACTTTCAGGAAGTTCTTTTACCCAGTTTTCTATTATTACTGCGAGGAATGACTCCCCTATCCCCTGTGTCATAATAGTTTTATGCAGTATTATTTGGCCCTTATAATTATCCTTTAACCATGGAAATACAAATGACTGCATAATATGCTTCATCTCGTAAGGAACACCGGGCATAGCCACAAACAATTTACCGTTTTTATGAAATGCCAGTCCGGGTGCAGTACCCAAAGGATTTTGAATAACTGTACAACCCTTGGGTACCAGTGCCTGATTCCTGTTAAGTTCAGTTAAAGCCATGCCCTTGCGCTGAAAAAAGGTCTGAACAGCTTCAAGTACATTGGCATCTTCAACAAGGTGAGTTTGAAAATACCGGCATAGCACATCCTTTGTAATATCATCATGGGTAGGACCCAAACCTCCTGTAATCAGAATGAGATCTACCCGGCTTTCCGCCTCCTTTAATGCACGTATTATCTCGCTTTCGGTATCCGATATACTGGTTATCTGCCGCACATCTGCACCATTATCATTCAGATGTTTTGCCATCCAGGATGCATTGGTATTAACAACCTGGCCTATAAGCAATTCATCGCCAATAGTAATAATTTCTGAAATCATAACATTTATGAAGATTAAAAGAAAGTCAAAGGTACTAAGCTTGTATTAATACAAATAAGCTTTTTGAAGTTTTTATGAATAGGTATATTACCAATTAATTAATAATTTTGTTATAAATATAGCCCTATAGCGGCGAAAAATTATCAATCGGTTGTATGTATACAGAAAAACATGGAGAAATATTATAAAGAATCTGAACTCATTATCAATCCTGACGGAAGTGTATATCACATCCAGTTAAAACCTGAGCACATTGCTCCTACAGTAATTGTTGTAGGTGATCAGAACAGGGTTGAAACCATTTCAAGGCATTTTCAAAAAGTTGAATTTAAAATACAGAGCAGGGAATTTGCAACCCATACCGGAATATACAAAAACACTCCCATAACTGTACTTTCTACCGGTATTGGCACCGATAATATTGACATTGTAATGAACGAGCTGGATGCTGCCGTTAATATTGATCTTGAGAAACGTGTACCAAAAGAAAAACATACTTCGCTGGATATTATTCGTCTGGGAACATCCGGAGCATTGAAAGAAGATATTGAAGTAGATACTTTTATTGCATCTGCCTATGGACTGGGACTCGACGGACTGCTTTATTTTTATAAATATGATGAAGCAATCCTTGAGAAGGATCTCATGAAAGCTTTTATTCAGCAAACCGGCTGGAATGAAAAACTACCATATCCTTATATCGTTAAAGCTTCTGAAAAGCTTCTGAATAAGATTGCCGGCGATCTGCGGCAGGGCATAACTGCCACTGCATCAGGATTTTTCGGCCCGCAGGGACGAGAGCTGAGAATTCCTTTGGCATATCCCGAACTTAACCAGAGAATAGAAGAATTTGAGCATAAGGGCAAAGTAATAACCAACTTTGAAATGGAAACTTCGGCAATCTATGCACTGGGAAAAACACTGGGTCATAATACACTTACCATTTGCGATATTATTGCCAACAGGGTTAACAAAACCTATAGTAAAGACTATAAAAAATCGGTAAACGAAATGATTGAATTCGTGCTGGAGAAAATTACTGCCTGATAACTGTTTTGGTCATGAAAAGCGAAGAAAAAATAAGGAAAATGGAAGCACTGGTGAGTCTTATAGATGAACCTGATCCGGATATTTTTCGCGATATTTTGCTGGATATTCATAGCCATGGTAACGAAATTATCCCCTTTCTTGAGCATGCATGGGAAACTCAGCATTTGCCCGAGATTCAAAAACGAATTGAATCAATCATACATCAAATACAGTTTGACCAGACATGCATTGATCTGAAAGAATGGATTGATGATGGGGCCCGCAATCTGGTTGAAGGAATTATCATTGTAGCACGTTACCGATACCCGGAACTAAATGAAGATGAAATTGAATATGAATTGGCAAAATTACGCAAGGATATCTGGATTGAACTTAATGAAAATCTTACCGCCCTTGAGCAGATAAAAGTATTCAATTATGTTTTTTATGAGATCCATGGGTTTTTTGGCAACATAACTGATTATCATAATCCGGAAAACTCTTTTATAAATAAGGTGCTTGAAAGCCGCACGGGTAATCCGCTTTCTCTGGGAATTGTGTACATGCTGCTGGCCCAAAGTCTCGATTTGCCTGTGCATGGCATCAACCTGCCCGAGCACTTTGTGCTGGCATACACCGGTACAACTCTCAACCCCGACACATTGGAATATTCAGAAAGCAATGTGTTATTCTATATCAATGCTTTTAGCCGTGGAAATGTATTTGCTGTGAAGGATATTGAAGTTTTTCTGAAACAACTGAAACAGGAGCCCAAACCATCTTTCTTTACACCTTGCTCCAACACCGATATTGTATTGCGAATGTTGCACAACCTGATGTTTGCATATAAAAAAACCGGCCAAGAAGGAAAAATGAAGGAAATTCAATACCTTACCAGATTCTTTAATAAAAAGCCGGAGTAGACAGTAAGTTTTTTCTGAGATTTTTAATTTTGCCTGATTTTGTCAATCTCAGCAGTTATATCATATTCACTACAATAAATAAAGTTAACAAATTATGTTACTCAAAATTTTTCCTGAAAATCCTGACCCGCGCAAAATGCAAATGGTATTGGAGTGTCTTCACGATGGTGGTGTAATCATTTACCCTACTGATACAGTGTATAGTATGGGTTGCGATATGTTGCAGATCAAAGCTGTGGAAAGGGTGGCAAACATAAAAGGCGTGAAGGCTGATAAAGCAAACTTTTCTGTTATTTTCAACGATCTCAGTCATATTGCAGAGTTTACCAAACCCTTCAATCTTATGAAGAAAACTCTCCCCGGACCTTTTACTTACATCCTGAATGCAAGCAATAAGGTTCCGAAAATTTTTCAGAGCAGGAAAAAAACCATTGGTATCAGAGTTCCTGATAATCTTATAATACGGCAACTAGTGGAAGAATTTGGCAATCCCTTAATTTCCACATCTGTGTATGATGATGATGAAATAATTGAATACACCGCTGATCCCGAACTTATTAATGAAAAATACAATAACATTGTTGACATTATAATTGATGGGGGTTATGGCGATAACGTAGCTTCAACGGTGGTTGACTGTACAACCGACAATATTGAAATAGTAAGACAAGGAAAAGGTGATCTTGATATGTACCTGTAATCTCCGCTTATATGGTAATACGCAATTTATTTAACGAAATCAATTTGCCCCACGGAAGTGATGAAGTTTTTGATTCATTATGCAAAGCCAAAAATGTACATGTGGAAAGAATCATCAGCAACGGGCAAACCACGCCACCTGAAAAATGGTATGAACCTGAAAGGTACGAATGGGTTGTATTATTGCAGGGAAGTGCCAGCCTGGAAATGGAAGGAGGAAAAGTAATACATCTCTCAAAGGGCGACCACTTGCTTATTCCTGCAGGTCAGAAACACCGGGTAAGCTACACAAGTACAAAGCCATTCTGCATTTGGATTGCCGTGCATTTTGATTAGTTGCAAGATTTAGGGGCAGTGATCATAATCAACTTTTCAACATGCTACTGTTTTAAACCGGAATAAATCAACTGACAACAAAACCATCAATATGATTTATTTCATTTATACCGGTGACTGCTCTGTTTCAAACTTTATGCTTTCAAGAATATTCATCCAGTGATCGCGGATGACAAAAAATTCTTTATGGAGGTCCTCATGCAAAGGATCGGCACTGGGAAATTCTTCACGCCGATGATTAACCTGCCGGCCGTTTTTCCAGAAACGGAAACAAACATGGGGTCCGTTAGCCAGGCCGGTCATCCCCACATAGCCAATTACATCTCCTTGTTCAACTCTTTTACCGGGTTTGATTCCGCTGGCAAAGCGCGACATATGCAGATATTGGGTATCGTAGACAGAATTATGACGGATTTTCACATAATTCCCATTGCCTGAAGTATAGCGTGCTTCCGTTACTACACCATCTCCAACGGCATAAATGGGTGTACCGGTCGGGGCAGCATAATCAGTTCCGTAATGTGGCCTGCGGGTGCCCAATACAGGATGAAGACGGCTGGCAGAATAACCGCTTGTAATACGACCAAATTTTATGGGTGCTGCCAGAAATACTTTTCTCAAATTTTGCCCGTCGGGTGCAAAAAATCCTGATACGGTATCGTTCTCAAACTTAAAACCGTAAATCTCTCTTCCATGATGTTCGAAAAACAAAGCATCAATCTGCCCGATGCCAACAGATGTTTCTCCAACGTATTCTTCTTCATAAACCACCTTAAAACGATCACCCCGCTGAATACGATAAAAATCAACTTCCCAGGCAAGGATTTCCGATAATTTTATGGCCAGTTCCGGGTTGAGCTTGTTCTCTGTAAGAGTTACCCAAAGCGAATTATTAATAATACCCGACGCAGTCTTTTCCACTGCAGTAACCTCTTTCTCGCCTCTTGTTATGTGAAGTGAATCAGAAAAATCTATCTTTAGAAAATCCAATGCTGAAATATCATAAATAAAATACCTGATCTCATGCAATGTATCATTGGTTCTGTAAATATGATAGGAATTTCCTGCCCTTACTCTCCTGGGATCAAAATGCTCGCTCATTTCTTTTACAATACGGTCAATGAACTGTGCGTTAAAATCCAGTTTTCCCAGAATATGACCCAGTGTTTGCCTGTTTCGAACAACTGATGCTTCGATCAGAAACTTATCCAGTTCAATTCCATACCCATCGTAATAAATTTCAATTGTTTCTTCTTCGGGAGTATAAGTTTCTTCAACTGTTTCTGAGTGAGAATTTTTTTTCAGAAAACCCGCAACGCCTGCAATTATAAGCAAAATGAGAACTAACGGCAGATATTTAATAAGCAATGATTTAGACAACATGAAAAACTCGTTTAAAAAAGATGATTTATTTTATTCAACCAGGCAAATCTAATAAAATATAACAAAGATAAAAATACCTTTTATCCTATTTTAACAGTATAATTACTGATTAAGAAAATCATCCACATTTCCGGTAAGGAATAAAGCAACAGATGCCAGAAATGCAGATATCACAACTCTTGATGCAAAAAGGATAAGAAGTGAAACCAAGGCAAAACCCGTTTGCTTAATTGATGGTATTCTTAACAATATTGCTGCACCACGCCAGAATAAAAAAATCATATATACCAGTGCAACAAAATTTATAAATTGCAGTACTTGATGTATTGAAGAGATTATAGAGCCAAAAAGCACCGGAGTATAGGATAAAGAAATTAATGCAAAAGTTTTATCAAAAGATCTTTCACCTGTAAAACGTGGAGCCATCGCTGAGATCATCCAGGAGCTCAGAAAGATGGCAATTATACTACCCAGGAAAATAACCAAAAATATCCAGTTGGGTGGCAGTTTTATCTGATTAAATTCTGGCATATCACTAAAAATCCCCGCAAAGGAGCTGAAAAAAAATAAAGGAATGGTTAAATAAATCAATAGATCACGCCATGGATAATCTCTTTCCAGCACAAATGACCAGGCCTTTAACGGACTGGAGAACAACATCTTTAAAATACTAAGAAGTTCGTTTACGTTCACTTCAAATTTTTTATTCATTCTGTAAGCAAGCGCAAAAGTAACATTTATTCCTTAGGGCCTGATCAATGAAATTGTAAAAGTCATTTAAAAAAAGTTTCATGCAAACATCATTATTTTAACCAAACAAGTTTGGTTTTATTTTCAGGAAATACTGCTATCTTTAAGCTGTTAACATGAGCCATGAACCAGGAAAGTTACATAAAAAACTACGAGATATACATGCGGCTTGAGAAATCCTTTTCTCCTAACAGTATTGAAGCCTACAGTCGTGATCTTAATATTCTCATACAATTCCTAAAGGAAAAAGATAAAAATTTCCAAATGGAAAAAGTCAGCCATGAAGACCTGAAAGAATTTCTTCACTGGA
>JBHEOF010000101.1:0-7608 GCA_046261715.1 Bacteroidales bacterium | reverse complement strand
AAACCTGATAAAAAAACTGAAAAAAAGACGAAAATTAGGAGAAGGCAATCCGGGATATGAACTTTCATTTGAAACCGGATACAATATGGAACAAATAATGATTGAAAATGAAGAAGAAAACGAAAGAAGTCGCCTTATCGAATTTATGCTCGATCAATTACCGGTCAAACAAAAAGAAGCATTATACTTGAGGTTTAACGAGTCAATGGAATATCCTGAAATTGCTAAAGTTATGAATATTTCTGTTGAATCAGTTCGCAAGCAGGTGTATCGCGCAATTAAAACTGTTCGGGAAATATTTGTCAAATAGAATTTTGATTTTTTGTGAAAAAAAATAAAAATTCTGTCCATATTTTCAGGGTTAGTGTCCTTTTATAATAAATTGCTGAAAATAAATGGAGCATATCAGTAAATATATCGAAGATAAAAAGTTTATTGAGTGGGTATTTAACTCCAATGAAGAGTTGGAAACCTGGTGGAAAACATTTGAAACAGAGAATCAGCATGAAAAGGAAAATATTCAATTGGCCGGAAGAATATTAAATACTTTAAAAACTACGGATAAGGAACTTTCAGAAGAAGAAAAAATTATTCTCTTTTCTCGGATTTTAAGACAAATTGAGAAGAAACAGGAAACGGGAGGAAAAATCAAATTACTTGCCAATGTTTTAAAATACACTGCTGTTGCAATTCTGTTTTTCTCAATTGGGGCGCTACTGTTTTACCGGCAGGATAATTTTAATCCACAATTTTATTCTCAACAACTTACTGAACCTAATTCAGCAAATGAGGCAAAATTAATCCGGCCTGATGGAGAAAGTATTTTACTTGAGGAACAAAAATCTATTATCGAATATCAGAATAACGGTCAGGTGATAGTGAATAATAATGTTTTAGAAGTTTCAAATCCTGTTAAAAAAGGAGTTCCCATATTAAATCAGCTAATTATTCCTTATGGAAAAACCACGGAAATATTATTGCCAGATGGAACCAAAGTATTTTTAAATGCAGGCAGTCGATTAATTTATCCCGAACTATTTACCGATAAAAACCGTGAAGTTTTTCTGGTTGGTGAAGCTTTTTTCGAAGTAAAACAAGACAACGAACATCCATTTGTTGTACAAACCACCGATATTCGTGTTCGTGTGCAAGGTACAAAATTCAATATTTCTGCCTATCCCTCTGACAATATTATTGAAACCGTGCTGACTGATGGAAAGGTTCGGATAGAACAGAATAATTCAGGCATATTTTCTGAAAATACAGATTTGATTCCCAATCAGCTTGCTGCATATAGTAAATCAAGCCGAGAAGTAAAACTGTTTATGATCGATCCTGATAATTATACACTTTGGAAAGATGGATTGTGTAAATTCGAAAGTACCGATTTGAGCAGGATTGCTAAAAAACTGGAACGTTTCTATAATATTCGTTTTACTTATCGCGATCCCTTGTTAAGTACCATAAAAATTTCGGGAAAACTTGAGCTAAGCGAAAACAAGGATGAGATTATTAACAGGCTGGCAATCGCAGCTTCAGTAAAAATTTATGCCAAAGGAGAAAACTATTATGAAATAAATAAATAAAAAACCGACAGGTGTTCCAGCACCCACCGGTTTAAGCGTTAAATATTTTTTATGTACCATTTAACATTTCAAATTTATGAAAAAAAAACGAGAACGGTATTTTCCTGATAATGGGGAGATACATTTACAAATTAGAAAAATGAAACTGACACTGATTTTGACCTTGCTTGTTTTTGTTACTTTTGGGAACGGTTTTTCACAGGTAAAACTATCGTTGAATCTCAAAAAAGCGACTATCCAGGAAGTTCTGAAAACCATTGAAGATCAATCTGATTACATCTTTTTATACAAAGATGAAATCTTTGATCGAAAACAAAATTATTCCATCGATTACAACGAAGCTTCTTTTGAGGAGGTTTTAAATTCAATTTGCGAAACAGCTAAAGTTGATTATGAAATTCGCAACGAAAGACAGATTATTTTAAAGGAAAAACCACGTCAAACGAGCCTTGAACTTGCAGCTCAGCAAAAAGAGATCACCGGAATAGTTACTGATAAACAGGGTGGCCCACTTCCGGGTGTATCAATTGTTATTAAAGGCACAACTACTGGTACAGTTACCGGCAATGATGGACAATTCTCTCTTGCGATTCCTGACAATGCTGAAATTTTGCAGTTTTCGTTTGTTGGAATGAGGATGCAGGAGTTACCAATTGAAGGAAAGACAACATTTACAGTTGTTATGGAGGAAGAAACTATTGGAATTGACGAAGTGGTTGCAATAGGATATGGTTATGTTAAGAAGAGTGATTTAACAGGTTCTGTTACTTCTGTTAAAGCAAAGGACCTTGAAAATGTAAAGATGCAGTCAATAGATCAGGGACTGGTTGGAAGGGCTGCAGGTGTGCAGGTAATCAATTCATCTGGCGTTCCGGGATCGGCACCTGCCGTTAGAATTCGCGGTACCACCTCATTGCAGGGAGCAAACGAACCTCTTTATGTTGTTGATGGTTTTCCGATTTATGCAGGAGGAGGCAGCGGAAATGCAGGTGGATCAGCCGGTTCGTCGAACATAAGCGGAATTTCCAGTATTAACCCTAATGACATTGCCAGTATCGAAATACTAAAAGATGCTTCGGCAACTGCAATTTATGGTGCAAGGGCAGCCAATGGAGTAGTACTGATTACAACAAAATCCGGTTCAATTGGAAATGATAAAATCTCGTTTTCTGCTAATTATGGTTTACAAAATGTAACAAAGAAATATGACGTAATGGATGCCTACAATTATGCTCTGTTACAAAATGAAGCAGTTGTAAACGATGCTGGTAGTCCAATTTATTCAGCAGAAGATTTGGCAGAAATCAAAGCAAATCCTGGGTTAGCTACTGACTGGCAGGATGAAGTATTTGTAACCGCACCCACACAGGAATATAACATATCGTTTACAGGCGGAGATAAAAAAACCAATTATGCGATCACCGGTGGTTATCTTAAACAAGATGGTATTATAAAGAATACAGATTTTGAGCGTTTCACTGCAAGGATTAATCTTAGCCGCCAAATGAATGATTGGTTAAAGACAGGTACACATTTAACCGCAAACAGAATTTTTTCTAACCAACAGCGAGTAGATGGTACTGGTATTGTCAGGGGAGCTACACAGTACAATCCTATATTTCCAATTTATGAGGGACAAGGTTATTCTTTCGTTCCTTTAAGCAATGGTGGATACACTGATTGGAACGATGGAGTAGAAATTACCAATCCTGTTGCCACTATTAATGATGTTCTTCGTCAAACTAACAGGAATGGTATTCTTGGCGACATTTTTATGGAAATAAAATTAACGCCCCATTTAACCGCGAAAGTAACCGGTGGCGCCAATATTTCAAACGTTAAAGATGACACGTACTTACCAATGTCAACTACGGAAGGAGTAGGAGCTTCAGGACAAGGCACAATTGAATACGGGTTGAATCAAAACTGGCTCAATGAGAATACGATAAGTTATATTAATAATTTTGGTGAGCACTCTGTAAGTGCGGTAGTTGGCGCTACCTTCCAGGAGAATATTTATGATTATGTTTCCGCTTCTTCACAAGGATTTACAAATGATATTCTTCAGGAAAATAATTTAGACGGAGGCCAGGTTTATAACCAACCTTTTTCAAGCAAGACCAGATGGGGGATAATCTCTTACTTAGGCCGCGTTAATTACTCCTACAAAGGAAAGTACCTTGCTACAATTGCTGGCAGGATAGATGGCTCTTCCAGGTTTGGAGAGGACAATAAGTACGCATTCTTTCCTTCAGGTTCCTTAGCCTGGAGAGCAAGTGAGGAAGAGTTTATTAAAAGCCTGAATGTATTTTCAAACCTGAAGGTTCGTGCAAGTTTTGGATATACCGGTAACCAGGAAATAGGATTATATAACTCTTTACCAACAACCGGAACTCAAACTTATACTTTTGGCGATGGCTCTCTTGCGACAGGAGTTAGTCCAAATAAAATCCCAAACCCGGGACTGCAATGGGAAAAAACAGGGCAAATTGACATTGGGGTTGACATGGGATTTTTTAACAATCGCTTAGGTGTTACTGTTGATTATTATAATAAAAAAACAACTGAAATGCTATACAGTCAACAAGTACCCTTCTCAACAGGTTTCAACAACTACTTAGACAATATTGGCAGCATGCAAAACCGGGGGATCGAACTGGAAATCGTTGGTAATATTTTAACTGGAGCATTGAAATGGGAAGCCAATTTTAACATATCGGCAAACAAAAATAAAGTACTTAGTCTTGCAGGGGTCTTGTATAAAGATGTTGGTGTGAATCAAGGCGACGTAAAAATAGATCCCTGGCTACGAAGAATTTGGGTAGAAGAATCAATAGGAGCCTTTTATGGTTGGCAGTTCGATGGGATTTTTCAGGATCAGGCAGAGGTTGATGCGCACAATCAAACCATAGGAAATGCATGGGTAGGAGGAAGAAAATATAAAGATGTGTCCAGTGAGGATGACAACCCGGAAGATGGTAAATATTTAGGAGAACCAGATGGTAAAATAGACAATTCTGACCGACAAATCATCGGAAATGCACTTCCTGATTTCATTGGGGGCATGAACAATAATCTTTCATACAAGAACTTTAATCTTAACTTATTTTTTCAATGGTCTGTAGGAAATGATATCTGGAGCTATGATAAAACACAGTCGACTTTGCCAACCGGAGGGCAAAATGTATTTGCTTTTATGATTGACCGCTGGACTCCAACAAATCCCAGCAACGAGTTGCCCAAAGCTACTACTAACCGACAGATTGTAGCCAACGACTATTATATTGAAGATGGTTCATACTTAAAAATTAAAAACATTGTTCTTGGATACACTTTCGAAAAATCATTGATCAAAATTGTTGACCAACTTAATGTTTATTGCTCGTTAAACAACTTTATAACTTTCACCAACTACTCTGGATTTGATCCTGAAGTAAGTTTCAGGGGAGCTTCGAATCTGACAATGGGAGAAGATTACAGTACTTATCCTCAATCGAAAACTGTAATGTTTGGTGTAAAGGTTGATTTTTAATATTTAAAATTGAAAAGATTAAAATTATGAAAAAGCTAATATTTATATTTTTAATAGCATTGCCTGCAACATTTTTTAATTCCTGTAGCGAATTTCTGGAGGAAAATCCGGTTGACAGGTATGTAGTGAGCAATGTTTATACCGATGAATCGGGGGCAATTGCTGCCGTAACTTCTATATATAACGGTCTGTATTCATTATACGAAAGAACTATGTATTTGGTATTTGACCTGCCTGTTGACGATGAGAAGAATGGGCAGGGAATGCCAAACCAATATCTTCAAAATTTAGAGTACATGAGGTACACACCAAACAATACGTTTATAAGGGATTTCTGGAGAAACAGTTATAATGGAATATTCAGGGCTAATAATGCACTTGAGCAAATCCCCGGTATTGAGATGGACGAAGCCCTTAAAGCCAGATTAATTAATGAGGCTAAATTCCTGAGGGCATTATATTTCTTTAATTTGGTCAGGGCATTTGGCGATATTCCATTACCACTTGGCACAACCGTTGATCAAACAATCACAGCACGTATTCCTTTGAGCGAAGTATATGCCCAAATCATTAGCGACCTGACAGATGCAAAAGCATTGCCAAAAAGTTATACAGGGTCTGATGTTGGCAGGGCAACCAGTGGAGCAGCCTCGGTTCTTCTCGGATATGTATATGTAACAATGAAGGATTGGGGAGCTGCAGTAAATGAGCTAAAAGCGGTAGTCAGCAACGAAAACTCTTATGGTTACGGACTTTGGGACGACTTGAAAGATAACTATAGAGTGGCTACCGAAAATGGGAAAGAATGTGTTTTCAGCGTACAGTTTGCTGAACCCCCTTCAAATGGAAACGGTGATATGCAGCTTGCTGGTCCAAAATACACCTTGCAGGCTGACTATGGCTTAATTGCTATTCCCGGGATAGCTGGTTGTAATGAAGCAGATATTCCATGTGAAGAACTTTACAGCCAGTATGACATTGAAGATCAAAGAAAATTTATAATTTTTAGCAAAGAATTTGTTAGTCCAACCAACGGGAAGACTTATAATACCAAAATTCCAATATTTACAAATCATTGGGAAGAAGGGGAGACAGTTTCCGGAAATTCAGATTGTAATACATATGTGCTTCGATATTCAGATGCTTTGTTGTTATATGCCGAAGCGCTGAATGAAAACGGAGATCCCGGAACAGCTTACAATCAACTTCAAAGAGTTAGGAACAGGGCATACAAGAATGATCCCAAAGGAATTTTGCAAGGAGGACAAACGAAAGAAAATGTCAGAGAATGGATTCGGCAGGAGCGCTGGCAGGAATTCGCCCACGAAGGTAAAAGATGGTTTGATTTAGTGCGTTGGGGAATACTAAAACAAAGAATGATCGACCATGCAAATAACGAAGTCGCTCTAGGTGGTTATGAATCACATGAAAAGAAAGAAATAATTTCGAACTTTAAAGATGCAATGACTTTAATGCCTTTACCGCAGGAAGAGCTTGATGCAAATCTATTATTGAAGCAAAATCCTGGCTGGTAAAAAATACTAAAGATAACTTAGTTTAGTGTAGTAAGTGTAGTTAGTTAGTTAGTTAAGAACAGCTTTCGGATTTTACCGAAAGCTTTCTTTTCCTTTAATTCTACTTTCTCTTAAAAATAAATATTTAAAAAGCATGAAATATAATTCGGTAAAATATATTGTTATTCTTTTTTATGTTTTAATATTTTATGGATTTACCAGTTCCAAAAAAGCCGAAAAATTACCTAACATTATTATCATTTTGGCCGATGATATGGGTTACGGAGATCTTGCCAGCTATGGAGCAATTCAATATTCAACTCCAAATCTGGATAAACTGGCCGCACATGGAATGCGTTTTACACAGTTCTATGTTGGGCAGGCAGTTTGCAGTGCATCACGGGCAGCGCTTTTAACCGGGTGTTATCCCAATCGGATCGGAATAAACGGTGCATTAAATCCACATGCAGAAATTGGTTTAAATGCGGAAGAGCTGACTATTGCAGAGTTAGTAAAGGAAAGAAGTTACAGAACAGCAATTATAGGAAAATGGCATCTGGGGCATCATCTCAAATTCCTTCCCTTACAACATGGGTTCGATGAATTTCTCGGTCTCCCATATTCCGGAAGAATATAAACGTAAACTTACTTTTCCCGAACTTCCATTAATAAAAGACAATGAAATTATTAAAGAACTAAAAACCATTGATGATCAGGCAGATTTGACCACAATTTATACAGAGGCGGCGATTAATTTTATTGAACGCAACAAGGATGAACCATTCTTTTTATACCTGGCCCATTCAATGCCTCATGTGCCACTGGCAGTATCTTCAAAATTCAAAGGTAAGAGCAAACAGGGACTTTATGGGGATGTAATTATGGAAATTGACTGGTCTGCCGGCCAGATTTTGAAAATACTTGATGAAAATAATTTAGCTGATAATACATTGGTAATTTTTACTTCCGATAATGG
>JBHEOF010000100.1:7326-7687 GCA_046261715.1 Bacteroidales bacterium | reverse complement strand
GGTTTGTTTTCAGCACTTACACGCGATAAAACCACTTTATCCAAAGGACTCTCACCAATCATTTTCCGCAACTCATCAACCTGGCTCATATATTCCACCTTTTGAATAGGATGAGGTTTGTTGGCAAATCCTGAATGATGCTTACTTTCATAAAAGGATCTTTCCGATAAAATCTGATTAATTTCAAAATCAATATTATCGAATTTATCACCTCTTAAAACAAGATCAGGTTGAATAAGTCTGATTGGGTTTTCAGAACTGAAATCGAAGGGAGCAAAGACAAATCCCGATTTTCCTTTTAGCGAAAGAATATCCGGAATAACAGCCGGCTGCGACTTCCATTGAATAAGCGTAACTAGCT
>JBHEOF010000100.1:0-7282 GCA_046261715.1 Bacteroidales bacterium | reverse complement strand
GTGCAAGTTGATGGATTTTACTCAGCATATTTGTCTTTGATGTGGAAGTCTCCATCCGGCTTAACTTTTTTCTACGAGCATATTTGTTAATCTGCAAACTGATATTTTTCTTCCATCTTCGGCAGTAATTATGATGTCCCAAACATGGGTGCGGCTCCCTTTATGTAATATACTGGCATGAGCATATACAAAACCATCTGATAACGAGCCCACATGGTTGGCATTCATATGCATGCCTACAACATTGTATTTATTTTTATCCACCATAGCATAGGATCCTGCACTACCAAGTGTTTCTGCTAGAGCCAGACTTGCACCGCCATGAAGTATCCCCATAGGTTGAATAGTACGTTTGTCAACCGGCATACGGGCCTTCAGATAACCGTCACCTGCATCTGTAAATTCAATTCCCAGGTGATCTACAAGAGAGTTTTTGCAAAAGTCATTCAATTCCTGTGTTAGTGTCATATGGTGAATTTTTATATAGACAAAAATACAATTTTACCACTGTGCTAAGACAAAAGAATATGGATTATTAAGTAATTCCGTAAAAATTTATTCATTCGAACAAACAAGTAGCATAACAGTATCATTGGAAACAGGCGAAAACGTAAAATGTTTTTTAAAGCAGTTTTACTGATAATATAAAAAAATTACCCCCTGTTGGTATACAGAGGGTAAATACATTGGGATATTGCTTTTAAAAAACCTGTTTATGATTCTTCTTCCTCCTCTTTTACTTTATTGGGAAGTTCAAGTCCATAACCCGAAGTTTTATCTTCGCGTTTTAAAAGAAATGCAAATACCAATCCGAAAATTCCCAGCAATGAGAATACCAGCATGGGATTTGTATAATCAAGTGGTTTAATGATTTCAAGTGAATAACTTTCACTGGTTAAACCAAAATAATCTCCTGATGCGTGATTCAGACTTCCCTGCCCTAAAATAACCTCGAACTGGCCTGCTTCATCAATATAAAAGTTTGTGGATTCTTCCCATACACGTTCAACAATCTGCTCACTTCTGACCTCCCCAGCTTCATCTTCAAAATCTATTACGGAATAGATTTTTAAGAGTCCACGGTGTGTTTTTTCGAGCAAATCGGTGTCTTTTGCATCAATTACAGAAACAAAAACATTATTTTCATCTGAACTAAAGTCGCCGTTATAAATAATTTCCTCGGTATCATTTTCTTTTATTACCAGTTCTGCCCGGTAACTTTCATATTGTTTTGTTTCTCTTAATTGGGAGAAGTCGACATCGAGAATAACATCAGGGTCTCCTATTTTTAAGCTGAACCGACCCTGATCGTTCGTCTCAGTGCTATGGCTGCCTTTCCAAACGATATTTCCTCCAATTACATCTTCAAAAACAACAGTGGTTACATTTATTTCTTTATTGGTGATGGGCTCATCTTTTCTGTTAAGATAGCTTCCGGTATAATTCATGTTTTCTTCCTGTATGTTTTCATATTGCTCTGCATTTACGACTGCTCTGTAATTTGGGTTTGAAGTATCCACAATCCAGCCAATGAGCATAGGAAAAATGAATAAACCGATATTCTGAACGGAAAACATAAAACCATAAGCAGTACCCAGTTTTGGTGTTGGAACAATTTTGGTTACGGCGGGCCACATAGCGGCCGGGACCAGTGAAAATGCAATACCCAGTAAAACAATGGGAATCCTTGGCTCCAGGTAGGTAAGTGCAAACATCAGGTGTGCAATTATAAGCAAACCGGAGCCCAGATACATCAGAGTGGCACTTTTTCCTTTGTTATCGGCATACCATCCGAAAAGTGGTGTAAGTAAAATGGTCCCATACATCAGGTAAGACGTAACATCACCCGCCATTTGTCGCGCCATGGAAAACTTATTCATAAGCAGGTCGGGGGCAAATTTCAGGAAAGGAAATACAGCTGAGTAGAAAGTTACGCAAAGTAAGGTAATAAAAATAACAGAACGATTGGTAACAAGGTCTTTAAGATCTTTAAGTTTAAACTCATCCTCAGGATCTTTAAGATCGATCTTTACCTGTCTGTCAACTTTTGTATCAATCAGCATATAAATAATGAACCCGAGCAATCCTATCCATAGCAACAATACTCCGAAATAGATAGCCGTCGTCCATTCGGGGTGCACCAGGCGTGGAGAAAGTGTAAATGCCAGGGCAGCACCCAAACGACCGATTGCCAGATTAAGACCCAAAGCCAGCGCGATTTCTCTTCCTTTAAACCACTTCACAATAACTTTTGATAGCACTACTATACTTGTTTCTGCTCCAAGTCCAAAAAGAAAGAAGCCAAAAACCATCAGCTTAAGTTGCGGAGTATATGCAGTAAGAAATGAATTTAAAAATCCATAACCAAAGCCTCCATTTAAAAAAGTTGATGATGCCGCATAAGCTGTTATTATTCCACCTAAAGCCATTAAAAAGATAAAAGAAAAACCTGTGATCCGAATCCCTATGCGGTCAAGTATTATACCTCCCAGGATTGCCATGGCGAGAAATACATTGGGGAAAGCATACGCTGACATCACCAGACCGTAATCCGAAGCAGAAAAACCAAGATTTATCCGCACAAGATCCTGGATGGGTGAAAGCAAATCATAAAAATAGTAGTTTGTAGCCATGATAAAACTGGCCAGAATCAAAACACCCCAGCGTGCCGCAGGAATTTCCGTAAGTAATCTTTTAGCGCTCATTTGTTTTGTTTTGGTTTGAAATTGTTTGATATCTGAAAAAAGAAAGACGCTTTCCGCTCTATTGGATAGCGTCTTCTGTTTTTAAAAAAATCAATTATTTATAAATTCATTAGCCTTTGCCAAAGCTTTATCCAGCCCATCAGGGTTTTTACCACCCGCTGTGGCAAAATGTGGCTGTCCGCCGCCACCACCCTTTATTTCTCTTGCAAGTTCCCGAACCATATTACCGGCATGCAACTGTTTTTCTGTTACAAGATTATCAGATATAATGATAGTAATACCTGCTTTTCCATCTGCAAAATGTCCGATTATAAGAAAAAGGTTTTCCATTTGCTTTTTCATTTCAAATGCCAGGTCTTTGGCCATTTGTGCATCAATGGACAGCTTTACTGAAATGAAATTAATATCACCTATTTTTTGAGTTTTTTGTTTTAACTCTTCAACCATATTGCCTGCCTGTGCCTTTTGCAACTGCTGGATTTGTTTATTGAGTTTTTCATTTTCATTTTGCAATTGCTCGATAGCTTTTAATACATTCTTCGGATTTTTAAGCAACTCTTGCGCTTGCTCAAGGATTTGAATCTTTTCATTTACAAATCTTTCTGCCCTTTCGCCGGTAACTGCCTCAATTCTTCGAATACCGGCAGCAATAGCTCCTTCCGATACAATTTTGAAGAGTCCTATCTGCCCTGTAGCCCTTACATGAGTTCCCCCGCAAAGTTCTGCTGAGTAATCTTTATCAAAGGCTATAACGCGAACCCTGTTTCCGTATTTTTCGCCGAACAAGGCCATAGCACCCATTTTTTGTGCTTCTTCCATATCCATTTCGCGATGTTCTTCACGTTGGATATTTTCGCGAATACGTTCGTTAACGAGGTATTCAATTTTTTCAATCTCCTCCTGAGTAACCTTTGCAAAGTGTGAAAAGTCAAACCGTAGCCGTTTATCATCAACCAGGGAACCTTTCTGCTGCACATGTGTACCCAATACTTTTCTTAATGCCGAATGCATAAGGTGTGTGGCACTGTGGTTATTTTCTGTCAGCCGGCGTTTTTTTTCATCCACTGTGGCTATGAAAGACTCCGGCCATTGTTCTGGTATTTTTTCCATTATATGTATGGAAAGATTATTTTCTTTATGGGTATCCAGAACATGCAGCGTAATATCATCTGATTTTAACGTTCCACGATCACCCACCTGACCACCTGATTCAGCATAAAATGGAGTTTTATCCAAAACCAGTTGGTATAAAGTTTTTCCTTTAGAAGTTACTTTTCTGTACTTTAAAGGTTTTACTTCTGCATCCAGGCTTTCATAACCCAGGAAAACTGTTTCTTCTTCACTTGGATTCAGAATCACCCAGTCTTGTGTTTCAACGGTACCGGCAGCGCGACTTCTTTCTTTTTGCTGATTCATGCCGGCCTCAAAACCTTTCATATCCACATCAAAACCTTTTTCACGGGCCATCAGTTGGGTGAGATCAACAGGAAATCCATAGGTGTCGAAAAGTTCAAAAGCGAATTTTCCATCAATTATTTTATTTGCCGGATTGTTTTGAATGTAGTTTTCAAATCTCTGGATACCTGTAGCAAGTGTTTTAAGAAATGTATTTTCTTCTTCGGCAATTACCCGCATGATAAGATCTTGCTGTGCAGGCAGTTCGGGGAAGAAATCACCCATCTTTTTCACCATTTCCGGTACAAGGTTATGGATAAAAGGTTCTTTGAAATCAAGAAAAGTATAACCATATCTTACAGCGCGGCGCAAAATTCTGCGGATTACATATCCGGCTTTGTTATTTGATGGCAGTTCCCCATCAGCAATGGCAAATGAAACTGCACGCAAATGATCACTGATAACGCGCATGGCAATATCGCTTTCTTCGTTTTTGCCGTATGTTGTACCTGCCATTTCTGCCAGTTTCTGAATATAAGGCTGAAATACGTCAGTGTCATAATTGGATTGTTTGTCCTGTAATGCCATGCATAGGCGTTCAAAGCCCATGCCGGTATCTACATGTTTGGCTTTCAGAGGAAGCAGAGAACCATCACTTAAACGGTTGAACTGAATGAAAACCATATTCCATATTTCAATAACCAATGGATGATCTTTATTAACAAGTTCCCTGCCCGGAATTTTTTTCTGCTCATCTTCACTGCGAATATCTACATGGATCTCAGAACATGGGCCACACGGACCTGTATCTCCCATTTCCCAAAAATTATCTTTCTTTGAGCCATAGAGTATACGGTTTTCAGGAACAAATTCTTTCCAGTATTCTTTGGCTTGCTCATCTGCATCGAGATTATCGTCTTTGGCTCCTTCGAATACAGTTACGTATAAACTGTTTTTGTCAATCCCATAAACTTCAGTAAGCAGTTCCCAGGCCCATGTAATGGCGTCCTTTTTAAAATAATCTCCAAAACTCCAGTTTCCGAGCATTTCAAACATGGTATGGTGATATGTGTCATGACCTACTTCTTCCAGGTCATTATGTTTTCCGGAAACTCTCAGGCATTTCTGTGTGTTGGCAACCCTTTTATTCTTTGCAGGTGAATTACCAAGGAAAATATCCTTGAACTGATTCATACCGGCATTTGTAAACATAAGGGTTGGGTCGTTTTTAACGACCATTGGGGCAGATTTTTCTATAAAATGGTTTTTGTTTTCAAAAAAATCAAAAAATGCTTGCCTGATTTGATTGGAATTCATTGAAAATAGCTTGTTATTTAAGAGTTTTATATTTTTTTTTCGTAAAAACACTGACAAAATTAAATTAATTTTACTTAGTTTTGTAACTATTTCAAAACCCTCTCGTAAATGTAAGAGAGTTAATGCTTTAGGGGAATTATCTTAACCCGGGCTTAAAAATGGACGAGTTTATTTCATTATGGCAAAGATAAAATACCAATTCAATACAAAATCTCTAGCTGTAGAGGCTGTTGAAGAAGGTTTCTGGGATAAAGCCAAAAGATTTTTAAGAGTGGTGCTTGCTGGTATGGTATTCTCAGTAATTGTATTGATTATAGGTTATACCTTTTTTGAATCTCCCAAAGAAAGAACTCTATCAAGGGAAATTGAACAGTACAAAGTAAATTTCCAGTTGGTAAATGATAAGCTTGATATGCTGTTTACCGTGGCGGAAGACATGGCACACCGCGACGATCAGATTTATCGGGTAATTTTTGAAGCAGAACCGATTCCACGAACCGTAAGAGATGCCGCTTATGGTGGAACCGATCGTTACGAGCAGTATGAAGGTTTTGATAACAGTAGTATCATTATTTCAACACATGAACGCATAGATCAACTTGGACGTAAACTTTATGTGCAGTCTATATCATATGATGAGGTTTTTGAAATGGCCAAGGATAAAGCTGATATGCTTGCATCAATCCCTGCCATTGTTCCCATAGAAAAGGGTACCCAACGGTTGGTTTCCGGATTTGGCCCCAGAATTCATCCTATTTATAAAACCCTGCGTCCGCATACAGGTGTAGATTTTACAGCCCCAACAGGTACGCCCGTTTATGCTCCCGGAAATGGTATAGTAAAAACCGTTGAAAGAAACCGGCATGGATATGGCTTGATGGTAGTAATTGATCATGGTTATGGTTATGAAACACTATATGCCCATTTGAACAAATTCAATGTAAGGAAAGGGCAGGAAGTTAAAAGGGGTGAGATAATCGGTTTTGTTGGAAATACCGGTGTTTCAACTGCACCGCACCTGCATTATGAAGTAATAAGACAAGGCAACAAAGTAAATCCTGTTAATTATTTTTTCAATGATCTTACTCCTGAAGAGTTCGAACATATCATTGAAGTGGCTTCAAGAGTTAACCAATCGCTTTCGTAATTTATTCAGTTAATGAGTTATTCAGTTAATGAGTAAATGAGTTAATAAGTTAATAAGGTTAGTGGTTTATATAAACTACTCATTACAAATCACCCATCACCGATCAACCGTCACTTTCTCTTAATTATCCCATCATTTGTAATCATAAGCTGTGAGTCGGGAAAATCTTCCATCAGAAGCCTTTGCAACGATCTGATGGCGAGATTTCTTTTATCAATAACAGGTTCTCCTCTTCCTGTTTGCCTGATCGGAGTAACCTGTGCTTTAAGAAATTTTCCGTCAGATGAAGTGTATACTTTTATAATGGGAGCAATACCATTTTCACCACGGAGATTAAACCTGGCATATGTGCAAAAGTTACCAAGGCTGTAAGCAATAAAACGATCCTTGTACAAATCTATTGATCGGGTTACGTGCGGCCCATGACCAAACACAATGTCTGCACCCGCATCAATAACACTGTGAGCAAAACGACATACGTTGCCTCTGTTTTCGCCATAATAAAACTCTGTTTCGCAGGTAACATTCTGATGATCGGCTCCTTCAGCTCCTCCATGAAAAGAAACAATTACGATATCGGCTTCTGATTTTAATTCACTTATAATTCGCTGAGCATTGAGAATATCATGTATGCTAACAGTTCCGAAATTGGGCGAAAATGCAGCCATCCCGAATTTTATACCCTCCTTTTCAATGATGGTTGTCGGATGCTCAAGTG
>JBHEOF010000010.1:59314-59901 GCA_046261715.1 Bacteroidales bacterium | reverse complement strand
GTGGTGCACTTTCAGCAGCTTCGCGAAAGGGTCCGTAAAAGGCAGATGCAAATTTTGCTGAGTAAGCCATAATAGGTGTATTGCTGAAACCTTCATCGTCAAGTGCTTCGCGAATATAAGCTACTCTGCCGTCCATCATATCGCTTGGGGCTACCATATCCACGCCGGCTTTGGCAAAGGCAACGGATTGTTTGGCCAGGGTTTCCAGCGTAAGGTCATTATCTACGTCGTTGTTTACGATGGTGCCGCAATGTCCGTGGGTAGTATATTCACAATTGCATACATCAGCAATAACATACATTTCTGGAATTTCCTTTTTTATGGCACGAATGGCCCTTGGTATAATAGCATTTTCATCAGCACCCACCAGTCCATGCTCATCTTTTTCTTCGGGAATACCGAATAAAAGTACAGACTTGATTCCCAGTTGATACAACTCTTTACATTCTTCCACAAGCATATCAACCGAAAGTTGATAATTACCCGGCATGGAATTTATTGGGTTCTTAACTTTCTGGCCCGGACAGGCAAAAAGGGGCATAATCAGATTATCCAGCGATACTGTGGTTTCATTTACCATAGCCCGG
>JBHEOF010000010.1:53634-59049 GCA_046261715.1 Bacteroidales bacterium | reverse complement strand
GGGTTGGGGGCCGTTACCGCCACATCATAGCCGCACTCCTTTATGGCATTGGCTGTAGTATTGCCTATGGCTGACAGTTGGATGGAGTTTGCATCATGAAAAACATCCAGAAATGCATAAAATCCTGATGGTGATGTAAAAATGCACATATCTGTTTTCCGGTTTTTTACCAGATTGGCTAACTCTTCATCCACCGTTGAAAGTGGAATGGTTTCATAGACATCAATCCGAACTACGCCGGCGATCTCTGAAAGAGTTGTTTCAAGGAAATCAGGTGCCTTATTGCTAAGTGCCAGCAGGATATTGTTTCCGGTTTTGGATATATTTTCAGAAAGAAAATCCGCGAGATCTTTGGCATCCGTTCCGGGATTCACGAAAGCGGGTTCGTAACCGTATTTTTCCAGCTCAGCACCTGTGGCATGACCTACCACTGCAATTTTAAGTTCGGGTGGCAGATGGAAATCGCCCTGAAGATCAGAAAGGTTACCGAAAAATCCCCGAACACCTTTCTTGCTGGTAAAAACAAGTAAATCAAATCTACCTGGTTGTAATAGCTGGTGAAGTTCTTTTTCAGGAATTTTAATGGTTTGAGTTTCAATCATTGGAAGATTGTAAGCTTTTGCTCCTTTGGCATCCAGAAGCATTAGCATTTCTTCTGCCTGATCTGCCGGTTGGGTAGTGATTATGACTTTGCCTTTCAGCATTAGATAATATTATTTTTCCGGATTTCTTCAAGAATTTCTTTCGAGCCCCGTTCAATAAACGCGCAAGCCAGCTTTGATGCCAGCTCAATACCTTCTTCAGCCTGACCGTTGAGTTCATCTTTTAAAACTACCGTAGCATCCAGATTGGAAACAAATCCTTTTATTCTGAAATTACTTTGGTTTACCTGGGTAAAACAGCCGATAGGCACCTGGCAGCCGCCTTCCAGCATGCGCAGAAATGTTCTTTCAGCATTTACGGCTTGTAGCGTGGGTTGATGGATAACCGGTTGCAGAAGATCAATCAGTTCATGGTCATTTTCCCGGGTTTCCATGGCAATGGCGCCCTGGCTTACCGCCGGGATAAAAATTTCAGGATCAAGAATTTCTGTGATAAGATGATCAAGCTCCAGGCGTTGCAAACCCGCTGCCGCCATGATCATAGCAGTGCAATGTCCGTTTTGCATTTTTTGAAGTCGGGTATTTACGTTTCCGCGGATGTCAACAATTTTAAATGCAGGATTATGACTCAAAAGAAGCGCCCTGCGACGCAGACTGCTGGTGGCAATTACATCATTCTCATCCAGCTCATGAAGTTTTTTGCCATCAATATGCACCAGGGCATCGCGAAGGTCGCCTCTTTCCAGAACCCCGCCCAAAGCCAGCCCTTCCGGGAAAAGCGTGGGGAGATCTTTAAGGCTGTGTACGGCAATATCAATATTTCCACTAAACAGTTCTACTTCCAGTTCTTTGGTAAACAGGCCTTTATCGCCAATTTTGGATAAAGCAACATCAAGGATTTTATCGCCTTTGGTTTTGATGATTTTTAATTCCACAGGCTGATGCGGGTAGTGCTTTTCAATGGCTTCTTTTACCCTGTATGCCTGGTATAATGCAAGCTGGCTTCCCCTCGTTCCGATACGTATGATTTTATGCTTCATTATTGTCGTGAAGTTCAAATAGCTGATTTACAACATTGATAAATTCACGTTGCTTGCCGTTGTTGGTAACTTGTTTGAGATTTCGTATAAACAGGCGGATATACTTACGTGAAATGTGCCCGGCATATCTTGCAATCATTTCATCTTCTGAAATACCATTGAGGCGTAAAAACCCTTCCAGCTCAGAACTGTTTACCGCTTCCATGTTTTTCTGGATCTTCATAATTGACGGTGTAAGTTCCAGCACATTAAGCCAGTCATTAAACTCCTGCTTCACTAACTGAATAATGGCCATGGCTTCTGAAACAGCTTCCTTCCTTTTATTGTGAGTTTGCTTAACGATCTCTTGCAGATCATCTACTGCAAAAAGCTCCACGTCAGGCAGATCAAGAATGTTAGTGCTGATATTCCGGGGAACTGAAAGGTCCATGTAAAGTTGAGGTTTGGATCTTCCGGAAACAAATTTCTCAACCATATCTTTTGTAATGATATGGTTCTGTGCACCGGTAGCAACAAGAATTATATCGCTTTCAGGCAGGTATTCGTCAAGTTTATCCAGTTCGAAGGCTGTAATATTATGTTTATCAGCAAGCTCCAGTGCTTTGCTGTATGTACGGTTGGTAATGTAGAGCTGGCAGCAGTTGCGTTTAACAAGGTTTACCAAAGCCAGTTTTCCCATCACACCCGTACCTATTAAGGTGATTCTTTTGTTGGTGATATCTGGTGTTTGCTGACAAATTAACTCGACAGCTGCAGAACTGATAGAAGCTGAACCCTGATTGATTGCAGTTTCGGTACGCACTCTTTTACCTGCTTCAAAAGCCTTGTTGAACATACGTGTAAGAACCGAACTGCTGAGATCATTATCAAGGCTCAGCAGAAAACTGCCTTTTACCTGCGTTACGATCTGATCTTCACCGAGAATTAATGATTCAAGGCCTGATATCACTTTGAAGAGATGTTCCGTAGCCACATCTCCCTCCATTGAGTAAAAATACTTTCTATTATCGGGATCAGATTTCTTGAAAAACTCAAGATTACGTAAAATGGTATCAAAAGCCTTGTCGGAGCAACAGGTCTCAAAATGGAAATATACTTCAATGCGATTGCATGTGGAAATCACTACAGCACCTTTCAGATCAGGGTCAATTTTCAATTGCTGCAAAAAATTCACCGATTCATCTCCGGTGAAAGCGAATTTTTCTCTGATTTCAAGGGGTGCAGTTTTATAACTGATTCCTACGAGTCCTAACATGTATAAATTTTGTAATAAAAAGCTAATCGGTATTGTTTTACCTGTTAATCAAGGATTTGTTGTGATAAGATTGTTGTAAAAAAGCTTGAAAATCCTTTTAAACATGGTGTAAGCGTTGATTAATCAGCGAAGATAAGCATAATTATTTTTAGTGAAAAAACATCCCCCGAATTTTTATAAAAGATAGAATGTGTTTAAATAATAGCGGGTTTCTGCAAAAATTTATTTGCAAGCGTATTCAGGTTTTTGATGATATATTAATCATCATCCACACAATTTTGTACTTTTAACAGTATCAATTTATTAAGCATTATCAGGAAATAATATTTAAAAGCTATGAAGATTAGATTAATCTATATTACAATCGTGTTTTTTATAACAGTACTGGTTTCATGCGGTCAGGCACCGGAAAAAACAGAAGAAAAAGCAGTACTGGAAGGTACAATTATAGTTGCCAGCAAAAGCGGCAATGATGTGTATTTCATCGATCGTGAAAGCGGTGAAACCCTTGTTGTACTGCCCACCGGACTTGAACCCCATGAAGTGGAAGTATCGGATGACGGGCGAATTGCTGTGGTATGCAACTATGGAAACCGTGATAATCCCGGCAACACGCTTTCCGTTTACGATGTACGAAGGGGAGAATATCACAAAACCATTGACCTGGGTGAACATACACGACCCCATGGTATGCAATGGGTTGCCGGTACCAACAATTTGCTTGTAACCACCGAGGGTAGCAAGAGTTTAATTATTGTGGATGTTAAAGAAGGTTCTGTTGTACAGGTTATGAATACTGAGGAAGAGGTTTCACATATGGTTGCGGCAACAAATGATTTTTCAAGAGCTTTTGTTCCCAGCATTCGAACAGGAAATGTTGCAGTTTTCGACCTTGAAACCGGCGAATTGATTGATCATATTTACAGCGGAGAAGGTGCCGAGGGTATTGATGTAAGCCCTGATGGCGCTGAAGTATGGGTTACCAACCGGGCTGATAATACCATAACCATTTTTGATACACAAACCCTTGAAGTATTGGCCCGGTTGCCCTGCGATGATTTTCCTATCCGGGCTAAATTTACCCCCGACGGTACCCGTTTTTTGGTAAGTAATGCCCGGTCGGGTACCATTGCTGTTTTTGATGCTATAAATAAGCTTCATATGGGAGATATTAAACTTACACCTCCCGTTCCGGCCGATACCGATGCCGAACGCTACTTTACCGAATTTGAAGGAACATCCATACCCATTGGATTGGTAATTCCTGATAACCGCTTTGCCTATGTTGCCAATACACGCTCCGATGTGGTTTCTGTTATTGATATTGAGAAGCTGGAGATAACCGGTCATTTTGATGCCGGCAATGAACCTGATGGTATAAATTTCTCTCATCTGAAACCGGAATTATAATTTCATGGATTACGCGGAAATTCAACCACCTCCAGATCTTTGATGTTTTTACCGTCAATAGTAAAACGTAGCATTGTTATAACTTTATGAAAACCACTTCTGCCTGCAGCCCCCGGGTTCATATGCAGGCAGTTGTATTTTTTATCGTGCATTACTTTTAAAATATGTGAGTGCCCGCTGATGAAAAGCTTCGGTGGCCTGGTTTTCATGATATTTCTTACCAAAGGGGCATAATTTCCGGGATAGCCGCCAATGTGTGTTATTAATACATCCACATCTTCGCAAAAGAAACGGAGAATTTCAGGAAATTCCATGCGGATCTCTGTTCCGTCAATATTTCCGAATACTCCTCGCAATGGTTTTATCTTTTTGAGAGCATCCACTGTTTGAATATTTCCAAAGTCGCCGGCATGCCATATCTCATCACATTCTTTAAAAATTCCGGGCAGCCTGGGATGAATATATCCGTGGGTATCTGATAATAGTCCGATTTTTCGCATCTGTAAGTTTTTTCCTGTAAGGCTCACAGCCCATTACCATATTTTTTTAGCAAAAATAAGGCTTTAACCGGGTTCAATGCATTAATTTTGTATTTTAGCAGCATATAAATTATTTGCTATGGGTTATACTGCGGAAGGAAAAGAAAAGATAAAGGTAAAAGATAAGTATTTTACGAAGTACATAGATTCCGATGAAATTCAAAAAGCTGTTCAGAAAATTTCGGATGAAATCTATGCTGATTTTAAAGATGAAATACCTTTATTCCTTTGTATACTTAATGGTTCATTTATGTTTTCGTCTGATCTGATGAAAGCCTATGATGGTGTTTGTGAGATTAGCTTTATCCGTTTGTCATCCTATAAGGGAACACAAACTACAGAAGAAGTAAAAACCCTTATTGGCCTTTCAGATAATATAAAAGGACGAACAGTGATTATTCTTGAAGATATCATCGATAGTGGTATAACAGTTAATCATTTACTGGAAGATTTACAGAAGTATGAACCGGCCCGTTTGAAAGTTGCTACCCTTTTGCTAAAGCCTGAAGCTGTGAGAACAGAAATTAAGCCTGATTATATCGGAATTGAAATTCCAAAAGATTTCATTG
>JBHEOF010000010.1:34781-53624 GCA_046261715.1 Bacteroidales bacterium | reverse complement strand
TGGGCTTCGGCCTGGATTATGATGGCTTTGGAAGAAATCTTCCGGATATTTATAAAATATTGGAATAAAATCTGTTTTCAAAACGTATAACTTTTTTCATAGATGTTGAATCTGGTAATTTTTGGCCCTCCGGGTTGCGGAAAAGGAACGCAATCAGCGCGAATCGCAGAAAGATTCGGGTTGGTGCACATTTCTTCCGGCGATCTACTCAGGGAGGAGATTGACAGAGGATCGGATCTTGGGCTTCAGGTTCGTAGTTACGTTGAAAAGGGTTTACTGGTGCCTGATAGTATTATATTGAAGAAAATATACAAAAGTGCAATCCGGTTCATAAACTCATCAGGAATTATTTTTGACGGTTTTCCGCGTACAACAATACAGGCAGTTATGTTTGATAAATTTCTCAAAAAGAAAAACATTACATTGAATATGGTCATTTTCATGATGGTTGAAAAGGCCGAGTTATTTAACAGATTGCGGGGAAGGGCATTGGATTCGGAAAGAAAGGATGACAATGAAAAAGTATTCGATGTAAGGATGGATGTTTATGAAAAAGATACACATTATCTTAAAAGATATTATACCCGTCAGAATAAACTATTGAAGGTTAGTGGGATGGCTCCGGTAGATGATGTTTCAGAAAAAATAACCCGTGCCATTAGTCACTACCGTGAAAAAAATGAAATTTTTTCTGATGTTTTATAGTGCTGCTTTATAGTTGATTGGTTAAAGGTTTATTTTCAACCACAAAGCTTTTTTATTCAATAAATCTCAATTTTCACAAATTATATTTATTTGTAATTTTAACTTTTCAATAACTATCTCACCCCATGGCTTCAAACTTTGTTGATTATATAAAAATACATTGCCGTTCGGGTAAAGGAGGTGCAGGATCGGTGCATTTTTTGCGTGCCAAATATGTCCCCAGGGGTGGGCCCGATGGTGGCGATGGTGGCCGTGGAGGACATGTGATCCTTAAAGGAAACAGTCATTTGTGGACACTGCTGCATTTACGTTATACCCGGCATGTGATGGCAGAACCCGGACAAGCCGGCCGGGGTCAGGGGAAAACCGGAGCCCAGGGAAAAGATGTTACCATTGAAGTACCATTGGGCACCATTGCCCGCAATGCTGAAACCGGAGATATGATGGCAGAAATTACCGGTCATGGTCAGGAATTGGTATTATTACAGGGAGGACGTGGCGGACTTGGTAATATTCATTTTAAATCGGCAACCAATCAAACGCCACGCTATGCGCAACCCGGAGAAGATGAGCAGGAAGCTTCCGTTATTATGGAACTCAAGATACTTGCTGATATAGGTTTGGTTGGCTTTCCCAATGCAGGAAAATCAACTCTTTTATCGGTGGTATCTGCAGCAAAACCTGAAATTGCCGATTATCCGTTTACCACTCTCGTACCCAATCTTGGTATGGTTCCTTATTACGACAACAGGTCCTTTGTTATGGCTGATATTCCAGGAATTATTGAAGGAGCACATGAGGGTAAGGGGCTTGGACACCGGTTTTTAAGACACATTGAAAGAAATTCGGTTTTGTTGTTCCTTATTCCGGTTGATACCCATGATATCAAAAAAGAATATGAAATTCTTCTCAGGGAACTAAAACTTTATAATCCCGAATTACTTGACAAACAAAGAGTACTTGCTGTTTCCAAATGCGATCTTGCTGATGATGAGCTGTTGACAGAAATAGAAAAGGACTTACCCGAATTGCCTTACGTTATGATATCATCACAAACGCAGACAGGGATTAAGGAGCTAAAAGATCTGCTTTGGAAAAAATTGAATCAGGATCACGAATTTTAAGTTTTTATTAACCAGTTTATTTCTTATAGCCTATGCTTGAAACTTTGATGCAACTTGACAAGGAACTGTTTCTGTTTCTTAATGGACTCAATACAGACTGGCTTGACCCTGTAATGTATTATATCAGTTATAAATTTTCCTGGATACCTTTTTATGTTCTGTTGCTTTGGTTATGCTATAAACATTATGGATGGAAAACAACATTGTTTATTATGTTATTTGCGGCCATCCTTATTACTTTGAGTGATCAGACTTCAAATCTGATTAAAAACTCAACCCAACGACTCAGGCCGTCGCGCGATGAAAATCTGGGTGATTTGGTACATTTAGTTTATGGCTATCGTGGAGGAGGTTATAGTTTTGTTTCGGGCCATGCAACAAATTCTTTTGCACTGGCAATATTTATGATCCATTTGCTAAAAAACAAGTTCAGGTTCATTGTTCCTGTAATGATCACATATGCAGTATTAAATGCATACAGCAGAATTTACCTGGGAGTGCATTATCCGGCAGATATGATCGGAGGTATAATATTAGGGATACTTTGTGCACTGCTGATAATACAGGTTTGGGACTTTTTTTACAAAAGATATTTCATTGATTTTAATAAACCAAAACCCGGGAAAACATCATAATGAAATCAGTATCCTGAAAATTTGGTTTCTGTTTTTTCAGGAATTACTTTGTAAATGGCGACATTTTTTACTGCAGGTTCATTGTAGGTAAAGTCCTTTCCTGCATATTTGCGCATAATGATATTTAATGCGCTTACTTTCTCATCGTAATCATCAATGAATTCAACCCTACCTGTAATTAAAACACTTCTGTACCGCATACCATAGCTGCATGCTACCTGTTCATGTCGGTTAAACAGCTGGTGGTCGGTGCTGAAGGTAACACATACTTCAGGGTTGTTTTTCAGCACATCAATTTTTTTTCCTATAGGGGCTGAATGCAGATATACAATGCCCTCTTCAAAACCAAAATTGAATGGCAGTACATAAGGTTTGTTTTCCTGATCAATCATTCCAAGATAACATACATCGCATTTATCTGTTACTTCAATTGCTTTTTCGGGGTCGGTATAAAGTGTATTGGCCATAATTTTCAGTAAAAAAATATTAATTCTATCATTAATTAAAAGTATGGGTCCTGTCAGACTTCATTTTTTACAATAATATTTAGTTCAAGTAGTTCTGAAACCAGTTTTCTGGTAGTAACAGGCTTTGCAATGTAGCCATCAAAACCTTCTTTCATATACTTTTCTTTGTCACCTGCCATGGCATTTGCTGTAATAGCTATGATTGGGGGAGTTTTATCATACTTCTTTTTTAACTCTTTCATTGCAGTAACTCCATCCATTACAGGCATCATAATATCCATCAGAATTACATCATATTTATCAGGATTGAAAATTTCAATTGCCTCAATACCATTCCTGGCTATATCAACGGAACAATCTGCTCCTTCCAGCATGAGTGAGATAACCTGCAGGTTTACATTTTTATCATCAACCAGCAATATTTTCAGCCCCAGTGAAACTTCTATATCATCATCTTCTTCGCTATCTTCGTTGATAATATCCAAATTTTGATTTTCAGGCCTGGAATCAAATGTAAACCAAAAAGTACTGCCCTTATCCGGTTTACTTTCCACGCCTATTTCGCCTCCCATATATGAAATAAGGTGCTTGCAGATATACAGGCCTAGTCCTGATCCACCCTGAGACCGGGTATTCTCTATTTGCTGGAATTTATTAAAAAGTTTGTTTTGATCTTCTTTGCTAATCCCGGGACCAGTGTCTGACACAGATATCTTAATAGTTTCGGGTTTCGATTTATCAGGAATAATTACATCAATGCTTATTTTCCCGTTTTCAGTAAATTTCATTGCATTATTGAGAAGATTCATCAAAACCTGTTCTATCCGAAGTTTATCAGATATAATCGTATTTGGTACATTTGTATTAATACTTACTTTGAGTTCATTATTCTTATTTATAAGTCCCGGGTGATTCAGTTTCTTTATATTCTCTATTATGTTATGCAAACTAAAAGGTTCGTAGCTCAGTTGAATTTTACCTGCTTCAATTTTGGCAATATCCAGTATGTCGTTTATCAACCGCAACAATATCCTTGAAGATTCATTAATAATTTGCAAATAATCAGCTTGCTGTGTATCAAGTTCTGTATTGGCAAGTATTTCACTCATTCCTATAATACCGGTAACAGGTGTACGTATTTCATGACTCATGTTGGCCAGAAATAAATTTTTTGATTCTGATGCTTTCTGAGCAAGTTCAGCCTCTTTCATAATAGCAAAGGTCTTTTTTTGCTCACTGATATCTTTGCAGATAAATAATACATGTTTCTTATTCAGGAAAATTACTTCTCCGGCCGAAATATTAAAATACTTTACATCCTTATTGTTACAAACAATGGGTATATTATTGAAATATTTTTTTTCTTCCCCGATTCCGTTATCAAGTTCTTCTATTATGGCATCGGCATCTGATAATAAAATATCTTTTAACCAAAGGGAAAGTAATTCCGGTTTTTTGTATCCTAAAAGCTCACAGATAGATTCATTTATATGCGAAAAGCATTTTTCTTCTAAGTCAGCGAGAATTATACCATCACTAATTTTTTCGCAGATTGACTGGAAAAGTTGACGTGATTCATTACTTTCTTTTTCCAGTTCAGAAAGTTCTATTCTTGTTTTCCAGAGCTCACGTGTTAGTTTTTTTTCTGTTTTTATATCCTGCCTTACAGGTGTGTTTTCATCTCTGATCTTTCCTGCAAATCCCGTTGTAACTTCCGAGATATGCATGTATTCTATCAACCAATTTTCGTTGAGTTTTTTCCAGAGCAGGGTAAGCTTAATGTTTTTAGGTTGATGCAGTGGTGATTCTGACCTTTCATCCCGGGTAATTAAATCTATGCTACCCGATAGCAAAGCAGTATTTGACGAAAGTACTTTAATATCCCGGAATTTTTCATCGAACATTACGGGCCAGGGCAGCAGGCTTATGTTATAATGCAGAAGTTTTAAAATCTGATCAGGTCCCGGGAAAGCCCCCTTATCTAAGCTGCCTATGCCTACTACCTTTTCAGGGAAAAACTGTTTGAGCTGATCCAGATCCTTTTTTTCAATAAAATGCTTTAAAAATAAAACATACTGTTCTCCAACTTCACCTGCAATTGCTTCCCGATCGAAATATTCCTGCATATTAATTGGATTTAATATATCCTGCTTTTCGTTTAGCCTGTTTAGTAATAAAAATCTGTATTGATTCTTTTCTAAACCTTTTTTATTTCAAATGTATGAATTATTCTTTTAATCGGCTATATTAAGCTAGTGAAAAGAGTATTTTTATCGTTTATTGAAATATAGCAGCTTTCATGTGTAATAAAACGCATGGGTTAATGGCCCTTAATTATGTTTATCCATTAAAATTAATTCTGCTCATTCCAACGAAGTTTATCAGTGTTGTTATCAGTTTTTACTTTATCATTGTCGAGCAACCACTGTATCACTTTTATAATTTTATTTTCAGGAATATTGGTATGAGTATTGTTTATAATCTCCTGCATGGTCATAGGTTGTTTTCTTATAAGTGGTTTGATAAGATCAACAACATTGTCAAATTCAAGCTTACTCAGGTTAAGCTTGTTTCTTTCAAGGCAAATATCACACACGCCACATCTCCGGGCATTTGACTCTCCAAAATAATCCAGAAGAATTGTGCTTCTGCATCGGCTTCCCGAGAGTACGTAATCTTTAATAGCTTTTATACGTTCTTTAGCGAATTTCTTCCTATCTGCATAATTTTCGGGAGAGATATCAAGATCCTTTGAATCTATACGTTGCCTTACAAAACTAAGCTGGGGCAATTTATTACGTGGTATGTATTGAACAACATTTAATTGATGGAGCTTCTTTAATATACCCGTTACTTTACTAACTTCAAGTTTTGACCGAATACCCAATTCATCCTCATCAATTTTTGTAAACTCTGTAAATAATCCTGTATAGGAACGAAGCAATACTTTTATAAACGGGTCGTAAGAAGGGTTTGCAACTATAAACCTGTAAAGGTCTTCCTTATTTAGTAAAACCATAACCCGGGACGGATTTACCAGGGCATCTGACAGAAAAATGTATCCTTCTTTTTCGAGGATTTTCAATGCACTGAAAACAGAGAAACGGTCAAAATTATATTGATTACAAAAAACAGCCAGTTGAAAGTCAAAGTTTTTGTCTTTACCACTTCCCAGAGCAAGCTGAAAATAATTTCCCAGTGTATTATAAACCTTTCTTATAAAATTTAATGACGGATAAGACAATTCAAAGAAATGCTCCAGGTCAATTATGTCAGAATTATTATAAAGCAATACCGCATACGCTTTTTTTTCGTCGCGCCCGGCTCTACCAGCTTCCTGGAAATATGCTTCAGGGCTGTCAGGCAGATCCATGTGCACCACAAATCTTACATTAGGTTTATCAATACCCATTCCAAAGGCATTGGTAGATACAATGACCCGGCGTGTTTCTCTGATCCAGGCTTCCTGCTTTTTATCACGCATTTTGGGATCGAGTCCTGCATGATAATAGTCGGCTGAAATTTTATTCTTTGTAAGATATTCAGCAATATCTCTGGTTTTTTTGCGATTGCGCACATAAACAGTACCGGTTCCCGGTACTTTTCTGCAAATATTCAGCAAGCGGTCAAGTTTACTTTCTTCCTTAATAACTGCATAAACAAGATTTTTGCGCTCAAAACTTTTACGAAATACTTTGCCATCTTTGAACTGGAGTTTCTGGCAAATATCATCAATAACGTCGGCAGTGGCCGTTGCAGTGAGGGCAAGAAAGGGTATTCCGGGCAGGAGTTCCCGGATCTCTGCTATTTTAAGGTATGGTGGTCTGAAATCATAGCCCCATTGCGAAATACAATGGGCTTCATCAATGGCTACCAGATTAACTTTCATTTTTGGTAACCTGTTTCTTATCAGGTCAGTAGACAACCTTTCGGGAGAAAGATACAGGAATTTCACATCGCCGTATGCACAATTGTCTATTGCCACATCCATTTCTGATTTTGTTTGACCGGAATACACTGCAACTGCCTTAATACCCCTTTTATTCAGATTACTGACCTGGTCTTTCATAAGAGCGATAAGCGGAGAAACTACAATGCAAATTCCTTCCCGTGCTATTGCGGGCACCTGGAAACAAATGGATTTTCCACCTCCTGTGGGCAGAAGAGCCAGGGTGTCATTACCATCAAGCACCGACTGTATGATTTCTTCCTGTAAAGGCCTGAAAGACGAATAACCCCAGTATTTTAACAATATTTGCCTGGGCTCAGAATATGGCATAAATGTTGTTTAAATATATGCTAATTTTACTACCCGGTTTAAAGTTGAAAAATAAGGATTTTTTTTCTTTTTATTCTCAGGATTGACTGATTTATGATCAAACATTTTTATAACAGTTTAAAACTGTTTACCAAAGGTTTCCTGATGACAGTTTTTGTGTTACCTGTTTTTACTGTTGCACAAACACCTTATACCCCTCCGGGAGAGCTTGATTTTTCCCTTCTTCTCGCAGTTCATGCAAGTGATCTTGATCAAACAAAGGAACTGATTGGTCAGGGAGCTGATATAAATGTTTCTGACTATTATGGTTCAACACCACTTATTCTCGCAGCTACCGGCGGAGATGATGATATTGCATCATATTTAATTGAAAACGGAGCCAATGTAAATGCTGCAGATATATATGGAATGACAGCCCTTGCCTATGCGGTTTTTTTCAATAATCAAAAAATTGTTTCTTTTTTACTACCTGAGGTTGATGATGTTGATCAACAAGACAATCAGGGGTTTACTCCATTGATGTTTGCCTCTCAAACAAAAAACCTATCGGTAGCCGAAGATTTGATAACCAGGGGTGCAAACATAAATCATAAAAGCCGGTCAGGTTTAACTCCTCTTATGTATGCTTCCGCTTTTGGTAATTTTTATATGACCGACCTTTTGCTTTTTTATGGTGCCGATGTTTCATTACAGGCAAACGATGGTTCCACAGCATTGCATATAACAGCTTATTATGGCCATGAAGAAGTTATGGGTTTATTACTGGAAATGGGTGCAGATATTGACAGGCAGGATAGCAACGGAAACACCCCGTTAATGTATGCAGCAATGGCCCGAAATGCGGTGTCAGTATGGTACCTGATGGAGAGTGGTGCCAATCCGGAAATTCTCAATAAAAATGATCTTTCTGCTCTTTCAGTTGCAGTTTCAAACAATGACACTGATATTGCAGAATTATTAACTTCTTATTCTTTTGTTGAACCGCCTGTAAAAAGAAAAGCCAATTCTGTTATTGCAAGATCGTTGTACTCAGGTAATATTGAAATGGCTCGCATCCTGAGTGACTTCCAGGGAATAAGACCTTCGGGACTCTATTTCTCTGAAATAACTGCCGGGTCAAGATTGGAGTTTAATCGTAAAGACCTGATGTATATTTTTGAAGCATCTGTATTGGAAGCCAGGTATAAAATGCTCGCACGATTTTCTTTTGCAGGCAGGATTTTTCCACGACCCGTAAAGGTTTATGAAAATCCTGAAGTTACATTTCAATTTCAGGAGAAGAGATTTATCTGGGCATTTGACCTCCAGAGGGAGATAGTGTCCTTTCCTGTAAGAAAAGCCAATATGAATTTTTATATGGGTATAAGATCAATATTTTCAAATGCAACATACAGCGGAACAGCTATTACTCCACCACAGGGATTTTCTGTTGCACCCGTAATTGACATGATCTATCGGCGCAAAAATTTTTCTGTAACAGGGGGTTATTATTTTTACAGGACCGGTCAAAGTGTTATACCTTCAAACCGTTTCAGAATTGGATTTCAGTATCATATACCGCTATATAATACAAAAGGAACAAGGTTTTCACCCATAATAAACTGATTTATTGAAAACAAAATATGAATTTGACTCAAGAACATTAAAAACTAATTGACACTGATAATGAAAATGCCTGTCATCAAAATAATAATTGTTTCTGTTCTGATCATTGCTTTTTCCTGCCGAAGTAAATATGAAGACTGCACTGACCAGGATTATGCTAAATGTAATACCGAGATTCCCCAAACAGGAATTGTTTCCATTCGACTGACGATCAATGAAGAAAACCCATCAATACCCATTAGTGTTTATGAAGGTAATTTTGAAAATGGTCAGCTTGTCAGGCAGGATACTGTGAGAGTCAGCACTTACAACTACTCCCTGACAACTGAAAAGGAATATTCATTCACAGCTACCTACAAAAAAGACGGTAAAACTATTATGGCAGTAAATGGCGGCACCATAAAACTGATTCGTTACCGCATGTGCGAATTGCAATGTTATGATGTGGATGAGCCTGAACTGGATTTACGGCTTCGTTGATCTTTCAGTTTAGCCAGACCTTCTAACTCAGTGTGTAATGGACACTGGCTGCAATCGCTGCTGCATCCGGCGCAATCATCGGTTTTTTTTTGTTGTTTTCGGAAATAATGTAAAATCCACTTTATTGCAAAATAAAGGGCCAGTATTACGATAAGTATAGTGATGATCCATTGTATCATATCATAAAGCTTTCAGAAACCCAACAAAGAACCTCCCTGGTAAACGATAAAAGATAATAACCAGGCCACACCTGTTGTATACAAAACGGTAAATAATCCCCATTTCCAGCTTCCCGATTCTTTAATAATTGCTGCCAGTACACCTATACATGGAAAATATAATAATACAAATACCATAAAAGAAAGTGCCACCAGGGGTGTAAAAACTTTTTGTCCTGCCTTAGGCCCTTCTGAATATTTTTGTGACTGTAGTTTTTCTGTAAGTGATGGGCTGTGGGTTTGAACATTCTCGTCAGTCTGATATAAAACACCCATTGTACTTACAACAATCTCTTTTGCTGCCAGTCCGGAAAGCAAACTGATACTCATTTTCCAGTCGAAACCAAGCGGCGCCATAGCGGGTTCAATAAATCTTCCCAGGCTGCCAATAAAACTGTTCTCCTGGCGCTGTTGAAGTATTTTTGCTTCCAGAGTTTCAATTTTCTCATCACGTTCCTGTAATAATGAATCAGCAATTGTGTTTTGTTGTTCAGGCAAACCCGAAATAATGCTGTTGTATTGTAATTTTATTTCTTCTTTCTGGGTTTCAAGTTTACGGCTGTACTGAAAACCATCAGGAAAGTAACCCAATACCCATATAATAACTGAAGCAACCAAAATAATACCACTGATCTTTTTCAAATAATGCACTGCTCTGCTCCACATATGCATTGTAATAGACCGGAAAGTTGGAACACGGTAGGGAGGAAGCTCCATTACAAATGGTACATCCTCACCTTTGAAAATGGTTTTCTTAAATAATATGGCTGAAAAAACAGCAGTGGTAATACCCAGCGCATAGATCAGGAAAAGAAGAGTTCCCTGGTAACTGGAAAAAAAAGCTGTAATGAACAAAACATATACAGGCAGCCGGGCACTGCATGACATGAAAGGATTGATAATCATGGTAAGCAAACGGTCTTTTCGGTTGGCAAGCGTGCGTGTTGCCATAATAGCCGGCACATTGCATCCAAATCCCATCAGAAGGGGAATAAATGATTTGCCATGCAGACCGATCTTATGCATGAGTTTATCCATAATAAAAACTGCCCTCGACATGTAACCTGTGTCTTCCATTAAACTAATGAAGAAAAACAATAATACAATATTGGGAAGAAAAACAATAACACCTCCAACGCCACTTACAACTCCATTTATGAGCAGATCCTTAAGCGGACCGGCCTGCATAGTGTTATCGAGAAAAATACTTAATTGTTCCACTCCGGATTCTATCCATTCCATCGGGTATGATCCCAGTTTGAAAGTAATAGAAAACATAAGCCACATAAAAAACATGAATACAGGAAAACCGAAAAGCTTGTGTGTAATGAGGGTATCAATAATTTCACTGCTTTTTCGCTTTTCTGTTTCAGCCGGTTCCATGGTTTCCTTAAGAGCTCCCGTAATGAAACCATATTTCAGATCAGTTATAAGGGTTTCTGTATTATCATTGAACTCTGCTTCAAGTTTTTTAACTTCCTTAGCAGCACTCTCAAGTATGTCTTTATGATTGTGGCAATTTTCAATAATACGGGTTGTTATTTCAAAATCTTTTTCCAGTAGTTTCAACGCTATAAAACGTGTTGAAACCCTGTCGGTAAGGTGTTGATTACCGGGTGAATTGATTTTGTCCTGAAGGTACTTCAGCGATTTTTCAAACGATTCACCGTAATTTATATGTATGTGTCTCTGGGTTTTATCTTTGTCTTCAAAAACTTCAATAACCTTTTCAAAAACATCTTTTATTCCCTTCCCTTTTGAGCTTACCGTGGGAATTATGGGTATCCCTATCATTTTTCCCAGCGATTCATAATCAAGTTTATCACCCTTTCTCTCAAGTTCATCAAACATATTTAAAACCATCACAACCTTGATGTCCATATCGATGAGTTGTGTTGTGAGATAGAGATTACGTTCAAGGTTTGAACCGTCAACAATATTGATAACCACATCGGGGAGATTCTCCGTAATAAAATCCCTGACAAAAAGTTCCTCCGGAGTGTAGGCTGAAATGGAGTAAGTTCCCGGAAGGTCGGTAATGTTAAACCGGTAACCGTTTTGTTTAAACCATGCCTCTTTGGCATCTACGGTAACACCACTGTAATTTCCAACTCTCTCGCGCGAACCGGATGCATGATTGAAAAAACTGGTTTTTCCGCTGTTGGGATTACCTACAAGAGCCACATTGATATTTCTTCCGTTTTGTCGGGTAACCTTAAATCCCTCGCTAATTATGACCCCTTCAAAATCAGGGCTTTTATACTCACTTTGTTTATTAAGCGGAATAACTTCAATAAGCTGTGCTTCACTGCTTCGCAACGAAACATTATAACCCATTATACTGTACTCAATAGGATCTTTCAGCGGTGCTTTTTTTATCACTTCAACGATTTTACCGGCAACAAAACCCATTTCAATGATTCTTCTGCGAAAAGCTCCGCGGCCCTTTACCTTTAAAATAATTCCTTTTTCACCATTTCTTAATTCTAATAGCGTCATATAGTTAATCCGGGCCAATTACAGGTGAGTATGATAAACTCTTAATATTCTTAATTTTATTTAGATTGAATAAACTTTGGCAAATTTATGAAAAAAACGTGTGACGGGACCAGACAAACAGTAAAATCCCTAAAAATGGGGATATATTATATTTTTCTTACATTTTGTTATCTGATGATAGCTGGAAATTAAGCTTTCACAAATGGCAAATATGTTTTTTTAAAGATTCTTTAATTTTATACTTTTGTAGATTAATTATTTTTTTTCTTAACAGGCTACAAAATGTCTTTACAGGCTGGCGAAATCCTTACAAATATTCAATCACCTTCAGATCTGAAAGGTCTTGATCTTGATCAGCTCAATCAGTTGTGTGATGAAGTGCGCCAGTTTATTATTGATGCTGCATGTATAAATCCCGGGCATTTCGGAGCAAGTTTAGGAGTAGTTGAGTTAACAGTTGCATTGCATCATGTTTTTAATACTCCTTATGATAAGTTGATATGGGATGTGGGCCACCAGGCTTATGCGCATAAAATTATTACCGGACGCAGAGATATATTTCATACCAACAGGAAATACAAAGGTGTAAGTGGTTTCCCAAAAATGAGTGAAAGTTCCTACGATGCTTTTGGTACGGGTCATTCATCAACGAGCATCTCTGCAGCTTTGGGTATGGCCATTGCAAGCGATTTACAAAAAAACAAGGATCGCCATCATATTGCAGTTATTGGTGATGGGAGTATGACTGCAGGAATGTCATTTGAAGCCCTTAACCACGCCGGAGTAGCAAATGCAAATTTGCTGGTTGTTCTTAATGATAATGGTATTGCCATTGATAAGAACGTGGGTGCTCTAAAAGAATATCTTACCGATATTACTACATCACGAACTTATAATAAATTAAAGGACGATATCTGGAAAGCGCTGGGTTCAATCAGTCGCTACGGGCCAAATACACGTGGGTTGATACAGAAACTGGAAAATGCAATAAAAACCACCTTGCTCAGGCAGAGTAATTTGTTTGAATCATTGAATTTCAGGTATTTCGGACCGGTTGATGGTCATGATGTTCAACATCTCACGAAAGTGCTTAATGATCTTCGTAATATACAGGGCCCTAAGCTATTACATGTAATAACTGTGAAAGGTAAAGGATATCCTCATGCAGAAAAGGAACAAACAAAATTTCATGCTCCCGGTTTTTTTAATAAACAAACAGGTGAACTCAAGGTAGCACCTTGCGAAAAGAATAAGCCTCCACGTTACCAGGTTGTTTTCGGCAAAACACTTCTTGAACTTGCTGAGAAAAATCCGAAAATTGTAGGAATAACCCCTGCTATGCCTTCAGGCAGTTCATTGAATATTATGATGAATGCATTACCTGAGAAAGCTTTTGATGTGGGAATTGCAGAGCAGCACGCAGTAACTTTTTCTGCAGGTTTGGCAGCACAGGGAATGATTCCTTTCTGTAATATCTATTCATCATTTTTCCAAAGAGCGTTTGATCAGGCAGTGCACGATGTGGCTTTACAAAACCTGCCTGTTATTTTTTGTCTTGACAGAGCAGGGCTTGTGGGTGAAGATGGTCCTACGCATCATGGTGCATTCGATTTGTCGTTCCTGCGCTGCATTCCAAATCTTACAATTGCTTCTCCCATGAATGAGCAGGAGTTGAGAAACCTGATGTATACAGCACAGGATAATCCAAAAGGTCCGATGGTGATAAGATATCCCAGGGGAAATGGTGTGATGAAAAATTGGAGAACTCCTTTTCAGAGAATTCCGATTGGGAAAGGCAGGAAACTAAGGGATGGAAAAGATCTGGCAATTATTTCAATAGGTCCACCTGGCAATGAAGCCATGAAAGCCTGTGAATTTATTGAGAGTGAAAAAAATATAAGTGCAGCATTATATGACCTTAGATTTGTAAAGCCCATTGATGAAGAACTACTTCATGAAGTTTTTTCATCTTATAAAAAAATAATAACACTTGAAGACAATGCAATAGCAGGTGGTATGGGTAGTGCTGTAATCGAATTTATGGCAGATAATAATTATCAGGCCCGGGTGAAGCGACTGGGTATTCCTGATTATTTTATACAGCATGGCACTCTTGAACAATTGCACAAAGAGTGTGGTTACGATTTTGAATCACTGGTTGAAGAAATTACTCACGTTTGTAAGAAGAGTTTTGCTTTGCCAGCCGGGTGATTTCCAAATATTTTATAAATAAAACAAAACAAACCTTAAATAACAGATTTTGTCTGAATTTTTTACTCAATTTGACTCTTATCAGAATGTTTTACTGGCCTTCGGCCTGACCCTTTTTGCAGGTTTATCTACCGGTATTGGTAGTGCAATCGCATTTTTCACCAAAAATACAAATACCCGTTTTTTATCCTTATCATTGGGTTTTTCTGCCGGGGTAATGATTTATATCTCATTTATGGAGATCATGCCTAAAAGTGTAGAAGTAATGATTGATAATATGGCAGTGCGCAGCGCCCATATGCTATCTATCGCAGGATTTTTTGGAGGAATGCTGCTGATTGCGATAATTGATAAACTTGTGCCGAGTTTCGAGAACCCCCACGAAATTAGAAAGGTAGAAGATTTAACAGATAGTCCCGAAGAGCAAAAAAAACGAAAACTTTACCGAATGGGTATATTGTCGGCCTTTGCCATTGCCATACACAATTTTCCCGAAGGACTGGCAACTTTTATTGTCGTATTGCAGGACATTAAGCTTGGTTTACCTATTGCTGTTGCCATTGCTATACACAATATTCCGGAAGGAATTGCCATTTCAGTTCCGATCTTTTATGCAACAGGAAACCGGAACAAAGCTTTCAAATATAGTTTTTTGTCGGGACTGGCTGAACCTGTTGGTGCTGCTTTTGGATTTCTTATCCTTATGCCTTTCTTAAATGATCTGGTATTCGGGGTCATTTTTGCTTCGGTGGCAGGTATTATGGTCTTTATTTCCATTGATGAATTGCTGCCTGCTGCAAGAGAGTATGACGAGCCCCATCTTTCATTATATGGTTTGATTGGGGGTATGGCCCTGATGGCTCTCAGTTTGATTATGTTTATGTAAAAAATATGCTGGTTTTTCTATGTATATAAGTGAAACAAAAATAAGAGTAAGGTACAGTGAAACAGATCAGATGGGATATGTATATTATGGCAATTATCCTTCCTTTTATGAAGTGGGTAGGGCAGAAGCCATGAGAGAACTGGGTATGACTTACCGGCAAATGGAAGAAAAGGGTGTTATGATGCCAATTGCATCAATGCAGTTAAAATACATAAGACCTGCGCATTATGATGATCTTCTCACCATTCGAACTATTGTAAAGGATTTTCCTGCATCGCGGATGCATTTTTATTATGAAGTGTATAATGAGAATAAGAAACTGATCAATCAGGGTGAAACAGTACTTGCTTTTGTTGACATTAAAACAGGCCGGCCATGTCCTGCCCCCGATTGGTTTCAGAAAGCATTAAGAAAAAAATGGCCTGCAGATAAAAAGTAATTTTATTGAATAAATTTCTTAAACAGTTTAAAAATTATAAATATGGAAATAATACTTGCAGAAAAACAACAGGTAATTGTAAATTACAAGGGATTTGAAATTTTAACCGACCAACCTGTAAAAGCAGGGGGTGATAATGCCGCACCTTCACCTTTCGATTTTTTTCTTATAAGCATTGGGTCATGTGCCGGGTGGTACGTTAAATCCTTTTGTCAGCAACGTAATCTATCAGAAGATGGAATAAAAGTAATGATGAAAACCCATCGTAATCCTGAAAAGAGAATGATTGACAATATTGAAATAAATATTAAACTGCCTCAGGATTTTCCTGATAAATATCGCGATGCAGTTATAAAAGCAGCGGGTGCCTGCACCGTAAAAAAACATATTGCAGATGCACCTGAATTTTCTATTGTTACCAGCAAATAAAACCCTATTTTTGCAAGATTATGAGCAAGAAGACACTGGTGCTGGGGGCAAGTCCAACCCCCACAAGATATGCTTACAAAGCAGTTAAAAGATTACTCTCCTACGGCCACGAAGTTGTGGCTATCGGTAAAATTGAATCAGAAATTGATAGTGTGAAGATCAACAAAGAAATGATTGACATTCCCGATGTGCATACTGTTACATTATATCTCAATCCCGAAAAGCAGGAACCTTATCTGGATTACATCCTTAGCCTTAAGCCAAAAAGAATCATTTTCAATCCGGGGAGTTATAATCCAAAACTTGATGAGATGGCCAAAGAAGCAGGTATAAAGGTGCTGGAAGATTGCACTTTGGTAATGCTTGATATGGATGACTTTTAATGAAAATACCAAAAATCTTTTATCCATTTTTCAAAAATCGATGGCTCTCACCAAACCGGAGAGTCATAATTATTTTATATAAACACAACAGATATCAGATATGAAAACAAAAAATCTGGGCTTCGACTCCAAGCTTATTCATGCCGGGGCCTTTGAAGATCAGTTTGGCAGTGCCACAGTACCAATTTATCAAACATCAACCTTTAAATTCAAGAGTGCCGATCATGGTGCTGCATGTTTTGCCGGTGATGATGACGGCTATATTTATACCCGCATCAATAATCCTACAATTGATTCACTGGAAAACTTGGTGGCCGAGCTTGAAAATGGCTACAGAGGCATAGCATGTAGTTCAGGCATGGGAGCAGTAAATACTATTTATATGGCTTTATTAAGCCAGGGCGATCATATGATAAGTACTGCTGCTGTATATGGTCCATCAAGAGTAGTTATGGAAAAGCATTATTCGCGGTTTGGGGTTGAGTCAACATATGTTGATACCTGCAATCCTGAAAATATTCGTAAAGCAATTCGTGCAAATACCAAAATGCTTTACATTGAAACTCCGGCCAATCCAACCATTGACATTACCGATTTAGAAGAAATGGTAAAAATTGCTAAAGAGCATAATTTGATTACTGTTGCTGATAATACATTCTGCAGCCCGTTTCTTCAAAAACCGCTCGATTTTGGCTTTGATCTGGTTTTTCATTCTATTACCAAATTTCTCAACGGACACGCTGATATAGTCGGGGGAGTAATTGTTGCAAAAGACAAGAAGCTTTACGATCCTGTGAGAGCTATGATGGTTACATTGGGTTGTAACATGGACCCCCATCAGGCTTACATGGTTATACGTGGTATAAAAACACTGTCTTTGCGCATGGACCGATCACAGGAAAATGCCATGAAAGTTGCTGAGTACCTTGAAAAGCATCCCAAAGTAAAATGGGTAAAATATCCGGGATTAAAGTCGCATCCGCAATATGAACTGGCCCTGAAACAAATGAGTGGTTCCGGTGGTATGATCAGTTTTGAACTCAAAGGAGGACTGAATGCCGGTAAAACTTTGATGAACTCTGTAAAACTGGCGATCCTTGCAGTATCGTTAGGTGGAGTTGAATCATTGATTCAGCATCCAGCATCAATGACACATTCCAAGATGGATAAGGAATCACGCGAAAAGTCAGGGATTACCGATGGATTGGTAAGATTTTCTGTAGGGATAGAAAATGCGGATGATATCTTAGCAGATCTTGAACAGGGTCTTGAACAGATTTGATATACCGCTAATATCAATTTAATCAGCTATTTTCGGCTATCTGCTCACCCTTTTAAATTTATATTTGTATTTTTGTTGGCATTTTTATAATCAGTAATTTATCGAAATTGTTTTACGAGAAATTGAGCAAACCATGTATTTGCCAATAGTATTCCTCCTTAACTTTAGTTAGTAATATTTAATTCTTATTTTAATGGAAAACAAAGAGCTGCTTAACCCCGATTCTGAAAATAATAATGAAGAAAAAGGGCAAGAGAACCTGAATCCGGAAAAGGAAACTGAAAATTCTGATATGGAAAAAAAGGATGAAGTACAGGATGAAGTACAGGATGAAGATCAGAATAAAAAACCAGGCAATACTCCGGATGAATTACCAGAAGAAACTGAAAACAGTTCAAAAGAAGAATCATTAGCTGATAAACCTGATGAAGAAAAAAATGATAAACAAGCGGATGAAAAAGTCGGGGAAAAAGTTGTAACAGAAGAAAAGGCAGATAAATCTCCTGATGATCCTGAAAGGAAACTGGAAGTAAAAGAAAAATCAGAAAAAAAGCAGCAAAAGGCTGAAAAGGAAGAATCAGGTGATGAGGGAGAAGAAGAAGATCTTGCCGCAAAATATAAGTCTTTAACTAAGCAAGAACTGGTAGAAGCGCTTGAAGCTCTGGTACTCCATGATGATATATATTATATAAGAAAGCATATAGGTTTCATAAAAGTAGCTTTTCGTAATTTTTTAAAGGAAGAAAGTGTAAGCAATTACGAGAAAAATTTGGAAAAGCATGATGCTGAGAGTGATTCTGGTGTTGAAAGTGATACTGTAGATGAGTTGCTTGTAAGATTTGATAAAGCTTTCGACGTATATAAACAAAAGAAAACTGTATATGATCAGGCTTTGGAAAAGCAAAAACAGGAAAACCTGCAAACCAAGGAAGCCATTCTTGAAGAGTTACGCCATCTTATTGAATCAGAAGAGGAGCTGAAAAAAACCTATGATCATTTTAAAGAACTCCAGGAAAAATGGCGTGAAATAGGCCCCGTTCCCCAGTCAGCCAATAATACTCTCTGGAACAATTATCATTTCCTGGTAGAGAAATTTTTCGATAAGGTAAAAATAAATAAAGAGCTTCGTGATCTTGATCTGAAGAAAAATCTTGAAGCAAAAACCGAATTATGTGAGAAGGCTGAAGAGCTGCTTCTGGAA
>JBHEOF010000010.1:33941-34771 GCA_046261715.1 Bacteroidales bacterium | reverse complement strand
AAACTACAAAAACTTCATGAAGCATGGAAAGAAATCGGACCGGTTCCAAAAGACAAGAAAGATGAAATATGGGATCGGTTTAAAGCTGCAAGTGATTCTTTAAATCAGCAAAGACAAAAGTTTTATGAAGAGCTAAGAGAAGAACAAAACAAGAATTATTCAGCTAAGATTGTACTTTGTGAAAAAGCTGAGCAAATTGCCGGAGAGAGCCCGAAATCTCCAAAAGAGTGGCAGGCAAATACCAATAAAATCAACGAATTGTTTAAAGTATGGAAGTCCATTGGATTTGCACCCAAAAAGGTAAATGATGAAGTTTGGGTGCGCTTCAGAACTGCACTCGATACTTTCTTTAAAAACAAGAAGGGGTTTTTCCAGAAATACAAGGACGAGCAGTCGGAAAACTATAACAAGAAACTGAATCTTTGTATGCAGGCAGAAGCACTCAAAGACAGTGAAGATTGGAAAAGAACGACTGATGAACTCATTGCACTGCAGCAGCAATGGAAAAAGATAGGACCGGTACCCCGCAAGTTTTCCGATAAAGTGTGGAAAAGGTTCAGGTCAGCCTGCGATGAGTTTTTTAACCGTAAGGCCGAATATTTTGCCAATATTGGTGAAAAACAGGAAGAAAATCACAAGAAAAAGAAAGAGCTCATTGAGAAGATAAAGAATCACAAGTATTCAAAGGATAACACCGAAAATCTAAATATCCTTAAGGATTTTCAACGCGAATGGATGGAAATAGGGCATGTGCCTATAAAACAAAAAGATGCCATTCAGAATGAATTCAGAAAAACCATAAATGAGCAATTCGATAAGTTGAATATAAG
>JBHEOF010000010.1:33538-33931 GCA_046261715.1 Bacteroidales bacterium | reverse complement strand
TGCTGATAATATCCTAAACAAAGAGCGTGCATTTCTGATGAATAAAATTAATGCTCTTCAGAATGATATAAAACTCTGGGAGAATAATATCGGCTTTTTTGCCTCATCAAAAAAGGCTGATGTGCTCAAGTCGGAATTTGAAAGCAAAATAGAAAAGGCCCGCACCGACATCGCTATTCTGGAAGAGAAACTTAAAATCCTGTATGAATCACAATCGTAAGTGCAATATTTTTCAGATGCCTGAGTTTATCTGATAAAGATCGTATTTTATTAAAAGAATAGCATGAAACACCCATGCAGAAGTTTTTGATAGTTGAAAGCATGATTGTAAATCATGGAAATTCTCACAGATAATACTTAACAAATTTTTCACTGATAATGAAAAGGCTTTTT
>JBHEOF010000010.1:0-33528 GCA_046261715.1 Bacteroidales bacterium | reverse complement strand
AACACACATCCATAAGTTTTATAGGTATTTGATCAGTTATAATTCATGGATGTTTCAACAGATAACACTATTCAAATTACGAACTGATGAAAAGGCTTTTTCTTATAATATTTCTCTTTGGCTGGGTAAATATTTCGCATGCCCAGTTTTCAGCCGGATTGCGCGGAGGGCTCCATTTTTCATCTCTCCCTGAAAGAACTTATGTTATAAATGATGCATCAATTGATGCACTTCCTGATTCTTACACAGGGTTTCATTTAGGATTAATTTCTCAGATTAAAATAAACGGATTCTTTCTTCAACCCGAATTTCTCTTTGTCTCGTCAGGCAATCACTTTCGTTATGAACATCCTGATCAGGAAAGGGATATTTTTTTTATACAACGTTTCTCCAAAGTCGATATTCCATTATTGATTGGATTAAGGGCCGGCCCGTTAAGGATTGGAGCCGGGCCGGTAGCTACAAGGTTTCTTGAAAATTCATCTAATCTTACAGAGTCGGAATTTTATACAGGCGATAAGAATTTTTCAGAAAAATTCAATGAAACTACTTATGGTTATCAGCTTGGTGTTGGCCTTGATATCGGGAATATCGCTCTCGATTTCAAGTATGAAGGGAGTTTGAATAATTATAGTGAAGAAATAATTATTGGTGGGATTCCTTTTGCTTTTGATACCCGACCGCGACAGATAATATTCAGCATCGGCCTGATGTTTTTCTGAAATATTTGAATTTATAGGATTTCTCAGAGTTGATTCTTGCTCGTGGAACATTTTGGTAAACTCTTTCAAGCCTTATAAAAAAACCGCTGTACATCATTTATATCAATGCTTCGAACAGGCTCAGCGTTTATTTCCATGACGCCTGACCAACAGTCCCCTTTTATCGGAAAGTAATAGCTTTTACAGGAGAAACCCTGGCAATAATATGGCTGGGAATAATAAGCATGGCTATGCAGATGGCGAAAGTGCCAAGGTTTAAAATTGCAATATAAAAAATATCGAAATTGATGGGAACCACATCTACAAAATAAGACTCCTGCGATAGCTTTACTATTCCTGTTTTTTGTTGAAGCAAAGCCAAACCTATTCCCAAAAGATTCCCCAGAAGCAACCCCCTTAATATTAAAAAACCGGCATGGTAAAGAAATATTTTTCTCACCTGATTATTTGCAGCCCCCAGGGCTTTAAGAATTCCGATCAGATTAGTTTTCTCCAATACCGATATCAATAATGTTGTAATCATATTGATACTTGCCACAAGTATCATGATAATGATAATCACATACACATTCATATCAAGCAATGCCAGCCAGTCAAATATTTGCGGATATACTTGTCTTATGGTTTTTGAGTCAAGTGAATAATGAATATTGTTGCGCACAACTTCATTCATCTTATCCATATTTTTGTAATTGTCAACAAGCACTTCAAAACCTCCCACCTGATAGGGTTCCCAATCATTCAATCTTTGCAGGTGAGCGATATCGCCGAGAATGAAAATTTTATCCAGTTCCTCCATTCCTGTTTCGTAAACGGCTGCTACTTTAAATCTACGAACTCGCGGTGGATCCTGGATAAAATATACAAATACATCATCATCTACATTTAGTTTCAATAACTTTGATATGTATTCCGATATGATAATCTGATCGGTTCTGGCAGTATCAGAAATGTTTAATATTTGTCCTTGTTTAAGTCTGTCCTGAAAAAAATCCCAATGAAAATCACTGCCTATTCCTTTAAAAACTACTCCGTGGATTTCATCATCGGTTTTGATAATACCCGGTTTGGTTGCAAAAACCTGAATATGCTTTATACCTTCTTCATTTCTGAGATCAGGATAGAAGTCCTGATATTTGCTGATGGGTTGTGCTTCGTATGAAACATTATAATCAAAGCTGGTGATCTGGATATGAGAACCAAAACCAATTACCTTACTGCGTATTTCATTTTGGAATCCTGTTACAACAGCAACAGCGATGATCATTACGGCCAGTCCGAGTGAAATAGAAAGGATTGCAATGGCCTTTACAAGACCGGTAAGTTTGGGCTTTTCTGCCCCAATATTGCGGGCAATAAAGAGAGGAAAATTCAAGTTAAGAATAATTTAAAAGCGTTCGTGCCTGCAAAAATATAATTTTATTTCCATCTTCATCTATTTAGTGACCTAATCACCGAGCAGACACTGATACTAAAAGAATTTTATCAAAATAGATTTTGCAAATGTTTGATTACTTATAATTACATCAAAATCAGGTTATCCCGGGGAAATTAAACAATAAAGGGTGAGGGTCATCTGATCCCGATGAACCTAAACCCTTGTCATTTTATTTTTTTTCAAATACAAGTTCATCGTTTTTCACATCAATGTGAATGTGTGAATCTCTTGTAATTTTTCCGGCAAGAATTTCTTTTGAAAGGCGGTTAAGTATATATCTTTGAATAGCTCTTTTCAACGGGCGTGCGCCATATTGTGGGTCAAACCCTATTCTGGATACCCAGTCGATGGCATTATCCGTAAGACTCAACATTATTCCGTTTTCTGAGAGCATATCCTGAGCATGACTTATCTGTATTTTAACAACGTCGCGTATTTCATCGAGGTTTAAAGGCTTAAACATAATAATTTCATCAACACGGTTGAGAAATTCAGGCCGGATTGTTTTTTTCAACAAAAGGGTTACTTCATTTTGTGTTTTCTCAATGATCTCATCATGATTGTTCTCATTCATTTTTTCGAAGTTCTCCTGAATGAGTGATGAACCCATATTGGATGTCATTATTATAATGGTATTCTTAAAATCGGCTGTACGACCTTTATTATCAGTTAGTCTGCCTTCATCGAGTACCTGCAGGAGAATATTAAACACATCAGGGTGTGCTTTTTCTATTTCATCAAGAAGGATTACAGAATAAGGCTTTCTTCTGACAGATTCTGTAAGCTGGCCGCTTTCTTCATATCCAACATATCCGGGGGGTGCCCCGATCAAGCGGCTTACTGTATGTCGTTCCTGGTATTCCGACATATCGATACGAACCATTGCATTTTCATCATTAAAAAGAAACTCTGCCAGTGCTCTTGCCAGCTCGGTTTTTCCTACCCCGGTGGTTCCTAAGAAAATAAAGGATCCTATGGGCTTTTTGTAATCCTGCAGTCCTGCACGGCTTCGTCTTATGGCATCTGAAACAGCTTCAATGGCCTCCTGCTGACCCACCACACGTTTATGAAGTTCATCTTCAAGCCTTAAAAGTTTATCTCTTTCACTCTGCAACATTCGGCTAACCGGAATACCCGTCCAGCGCGATACCACATCAGCAATATCTTCAGCAGCTACTTCTTCTTTTATGAGTGCTTGTGATGATTGCATTTCATGAAGTTTTTCATTGAGTTTCTCCAGCTCGGTTTCTGCTGCTTTCATGTGCCCGTAACGTATCTCTGCCACTTTGCCAAAGTCACCATTACGTTCAGCCTGGTCAGCTTCAAACTTAAGGTCCTCCAGTTTCTTTTTCTGTTTCTGAATTCCATCAACTACTTCTTTTTCACTTTCCCAACGTGCTTTCAAACGGTTTTTCTCCTCATATAGATTGGCTAAATCTTCATTGAGTTCTTTTAGTTTTTGTTCGTCTTTTTCACGTTTAATAGCTTCCTTCTCAATTTCCAGTTGCCTGATCTTTCTTTCTGCTTCATCTAACTCCTCAGGTACCGAATTCATTTCCAGTCTGAGTTTTGATGCAGCTTCGTCAATAAGGTCAATAGCTTTGTCGGGCAAGAAGCGGTCAGATATGTATCGCTGCGAAAGATCCACAGCGGCTACAATTGCTTCGTCCTTGATACGCACCTGGTGATGGGTTTCGTAGCGTTCTTTAAGTCCGCGCAGAATTGAAATGGCATCGGTACGGTCAGGCTCATCAACCATTACAGTCTGGAATCTTCGCTCTAATGCCTTATCTTTTTCAAAGTAACGCTGATATTCTTTAAGGGTTGTAGCACCTATAGCCCTAAGTTCACCACGGGCAAGAGCAGGTTTTAAAATATTGGCGGCATCCATAGCTCCTTCGCCTCCACCACCCGCACCCACCAGTGTGTGAATTTCATCAATAAACAATACAACTTCACCATCTGAAGTAACCACTTCCTTAATTACTGCTTTCAATCGTTCTTCAAACTCACCTTTATATTTGGCTCCGGCGATGAGGGCACCCATATCCAGACTGTATATTTTCTTTGATCTAAGATTTTCAGGAACATCACCGTTAATTATACGGTGAGCCAATCCTTCGGCGATAGCAGTTTTACCTACGCCGGGTTCACCAATAAGGATAGGGTTATTTTTGGTCCTTCTTGAAAGAATCTGAAGTATACGCCTGATCTCTTCATCACGTCCGATTACAGGATCCAGTTTTCCTGTATGTGCAAGCTTATTAAGATCATTGGCGTATTTACCCAATGCATTATAGGTTTCTTCGGCCGACTGACTGGTAACCTTTGACCCTTTTCGCAGATCCAGTATAGCAGCTTTAAGATTTTTCTCGGTTAATCCACTGTCTTTCATCAGCCGGCTTATATTATCGTTGTTTTTCAATATTGCTAGCAGAAGATGTTCAATTGAAATAAATTCATCATCAAATTCCTTGAGAAAACTTGTTGCATTTTGAAGTACTTTGCTGGTATCGTTGCCAAGATAAATGTTAGCTCCGCTTACTTTGGGATATGATTCTACTATACGGTCAAGCACCTGCCGAAAATTCTGAAGATTTACATTGTTTTTCTTCAACAGATGTGGTGTTACATTTTCATCAACAGTTAAAATACCCTTTAACAGGTGACCTGTTTCTACTGCCTGGTGCTGGTAACCCATGGCAATTTCCTGTGCTTTTTGAAGCGCTTCCTGTGCTTTGAGGGTGAAATTATCTAAGTTCATAACTATATGTGGTTAATATATTCTTATTATTGCCATAATTAAGTTTACTAAAACCGAAATTTGGTCTTCAAACAATGCTCCAAGTTAAAATATATTGATTTTGAAGACATAATGGCATTGCAATGTGCTGTAGGCTGACAAAATTTCTTAACAACAAATAAAATTTTTATTTCGGCCTCTGATTGAAGCGATCTTTTTGTATTATTGCCCACTGAAATTTCCACAAGTATAGAAAAGAAAAAATTATCCTTGGAGTTTTATTTCTTCTATACCCATATGAAATGTTTACTTAGTGTTTTACTTCACTGGAAAAGAAAAGATTTGTTTGTTCATGTTAAAATAGCAAAGTCATGTTAAAACGTATACAGTTGCATTGGCAAATTTTAATTGCCCTGGTGTTAAGTATCATTTTTGGAATTACACTTCCAGCTTACGTAAAATATGTAAGCTGGATGGGAGATGTGTTTTTGCGTGCACTACAGATGATAATTGTACCATTGATATTTTCTTCAATTGTTTCAGGGGTAACCGGAATCGGATCAGGACAAAACCTGGGGCGGATGACATTGAAAACCATTGGCTACTACATTACCACCAGTTTGTTTGCAATTGTAACAGGTTTGATACTTGTAAATATTATTCGACCCGGAGTTGGCGCAGATCTTGGGCTTAGTGCCAATGTGGAAGGTTTGGCTGCAAGTGGCGATTCTTTCGGCCAAACGCTCATAAATATTATTCCTACCAATATTGTTGAATCTATGGTAAGAGGTGATTTGCCCTCCATAATTTTCTTTGCTATATTTTTTGGTTTTTTTGCCACCCGGGTAATGCCTCAGTACAGTGAGTCTGTGGTAAACTTTTTCAATGGTATTTTTGAAATTATGATGAAGGTCACTTTATTCGTGATCAAATTTACTCCTTTGGGCGTGTTTGGGATTGTTTCAGTTATTGTAGCTGAGAATGGAGATAATCTGCTGGCTCTCTTCAGCAGCATGGGAGTATATATGATCACGGTGCTCGGAGCTTTATTTATACATGCATTCGTTACACTGCCGTTGTTGACAAAGTTTATAGGTAAAGCCAATCCGGTAAAGCATGCACGGAATATGTCGGTACCTTTATTAACGGCTTTTTCAACATCCAGCAGTAGTGCTACCCTACCGCTTACCATGGAGTCAGTGGAATTTAAGAGTGGGGTTTCCAATAAAACCACCAGTTTTGTTTTGCCCCTTGGGGCTACCATTAATATGGATGGCACTGCTCTTTATCAATGCATCGCTGTGTTGTTTATTGCCCAGGCCTATGGTGTAGAACTGACTATCATTCAGCAATTCATTGTAATCATAACAGCTTTGCTTGCATCAATCGGTGCGGCTGGTATTCCTATGGCCGGTTTGGTTATTATCTCAATAATTTTGTCGGCAGTAGGGCTGCCTCTTGAAGGAGTGGGGCTTATTCTGGCGGTTGACCGGATCCTGGATATGGTAAGAACATCAGTTAATGTATGGAGCGATAGTTGTGGAGCTGTGATTATAGCTAAGAGTGAAGGTGAATCAACATACGTTTGATGGGTTTAAGAAAAAGTTATTAACAGTGCAAAAAAAAAGCTACCCAAAAAGGGCAGCTTTTTTTAAAAAAAGAAATTTTTTATTCAAATGTAGAAGTTCCCGGTACTCCATCAATTATATAATCAATGGTAAGGATTTTCTGAGCTACACCATCATAAGTTCCTGTTCCTTCAATGCTAACACCTTCGAGAGTTTGCTGAGGAATGGTAAGAACAGATCCATTGACAACACCATTAACAATGACATTATCAAAATATAGTTCATTGAATCTTAATTCATTAAACTCGGGGCCCCTTGTTACGGTAACAGGATAAGGATTGTACTGAGTTCCATCATTGTCTTCATCAGAAACCTGATAAGTTTTAGCAAGCTTATCGGCCTGAACGTAAACATCTCTCTGGGCAGTTTGTCCTTCTACGCTGTATGATGCAACATAGTAGTCAACAAGTACATTGCTCCAGGCAGGGTTCCAGAGTACCTGTACATCTCCGATGTCTGCACCATCAACTGTTACGCCATCCATAGGATCGAATTCATCTCCCAGATCAATTGTAACATCTGTTGTAGGAACTGTAAGGGTTACATCGGTTTCACAAGCAGTGAAAATAAAGGCACCAATCGCAAGTACCATAGTAAATTTTAACCAATTTTTCATAGTTTCAGGTTTTTGTTAATAAATAATAATTGATTTAAGTAGTTGTTTTTATTGTCATTGCAAAAGTAATGGTTTTTTCTTTAAAACGTGTTTTTATATCTTTTTAAAAAAAGAGTAACTTTGCCACGATAATTACTTAAACTAACAAACAAAAAACAAACCAACTATGAGAAAGATTTTTGGCATTTTATTTTTAGTAGGCTTAGTTGCCATAACAGCTTGTGGACCAAGCAAAAAAGAACAAGCCGCTGAGCAAGCCAGGCAGGATTCAATAGCTGCTGTAGAAGAACAAGCACTCCAGGACTCAATTGCTGCTGCTGAAGCTGCCGCTGCTGCTGCAAATCAGCAAGAACAGGCCGCAATGGAAGAAGCAGAAGTTTCTGAGCCTGCTGACACCAAACCAAGCAGAAGAGGTGATACTCAGGATAAAACCGAGGAAGATAAGCCTACTCGTCGCGGTGAACAATCAGAAGATGAAGATAAAGAAGAAAGCAAGCCTGCCCGTCGTGGTAGCTGATAGCTTAATTCTTTAATCAAACGAAAAAAAGGATGGCGATTAAACCATCCTTTTTTTTTATAATTCTATTTTTTTTAGTGTTTCTTTTAGTTTATCAGGAGTTACCGGTTTACTTATAAATGCATTAAAACCGTATATGTCAAGATTTACTGCGTAATCTGCAGGATCATGCGCCGTAATTGCTATTACCGGAGTATTTCTTTTTTGTTTATCAGCCAGTTTTTTGCGAATATATACAGTAGTTTCTAGACCGTTTCTTACCGGCATTTCAATATCCATCAATATAAACCCGTAGTCATTCTTTTCGAGTTTTTCAATCGCAATATCGCCATTCGCCGCTTCGTCGTATGTGTAGCCCATCGACTTCAAAACCAATCCTATCTGCACTCTGCTTGTAAATAAATCATCAGCCACTAAAATCTTCATATTATTCCATTTCCGTTTCACATTTTTTCAATCTGAATTAATAGCTTTTTTTCATGCGAACTGTCAACCCCATTATTTTCAGCATCGCAATTACATATTAATTGATCGTCAAATTCGATGTAAAGGTATTTAAAAAAAAGGAAACCTGTTATTCTTTAGTTAGAAATTTCTTTAAGAGAAACCCTGAAGTTTTCCGAAATAAATTCACGTAGTTCTACGGTTTTTAATGGATACACGCCTTTTTATTTTTATCATGTACTTAAAGATCATCTAATAGCGTAAATCTTTTTACGGTGTTTTAATCTGTTCTTATTCAAAAACCAAAATAACAGGTATGAGTTTTGCCAACAGCCAGCACAGAATAATTGAATCCTACGGCGATAGAAGATTGCAGGAAACCTTTTCAGGCATTGATTTTGACTTAAAATACCTGAAACAGTTTTCATTTGATTGTTTTTTTAAAATAAACCATACACTTAAAGGCAAACAGAAAAAAAGCCGAAGAATTAGTTTCAGATGTTTTGAAAATTTACGAACTCATCAGGAAAACGGGAAACTCTGATGCGTTAAAAGAAATCCATGAAAATATTACAATGGTCAGGGAAGGTTTTTCAGGGTTAACAACAGAAATTGAAGATACAATTGAAATGCTGGATCAGGTTAAAAGTGATGTAGGACTTATGTATTCACCTTTCCGGTGTATTACACAAAACATGACCAACCTGGATGAACTTTTGTCTGAAATAAAGCTCACCAATGTATTTAAAGACCGCAGCTTTAAAAGTTTTACCGAAGATGAAGCATTAAAGATTCATTCTGTAATTCAAAAGGTTATGCAAAGCAGTCCGGTATTCGAAGAAAATATATATAATATTGAACAACATTTAGGAAATATAAAAACGGAGCTGACTGAACTTAAAAACTTTTTTGCAGATGAGTTGCCTGAAACTTTGAATCAACTGTATGAGTTTATCAATTCTGTTTCAATAAGAAACAAACAAATCACAAGAAAACAGGAAGATACCGAAAATCAAGTAATGGCACTAAGAAGTCTGGTGGGAAATATAATTGAGAACCTTGAATACAGAAATCTAATTAATACACGTTTGAATCACATTCAGGAAACACAAAAAATGGTAGTGTACGACCTTTATCACACGAGTGTAAAAGGTGGTCAGAATTTTGGAAATATCTTATATCAGGAAATTGCTAAAATCAATCATACCCAATCGGAGCGACTTCTTTTCACTAACAAAGAGTTTAGGGATTCTGTAAATCACATTTCACGTATTGTTCTTCAGGTGGGTGAGAAAATGGAAATGATAACAAAACCATTAAATGAAAACGAAGATCAACAATCCATAGATTCAGTTTCTGAAAAATACGGTGTTCAATTTGATAATTTTTTTGAAAAAAATTCTTACATGCTTGATAAATACCACCGGATCACCAAGGATATGACGCTGATATACAATATATTCAATGAGTTATTTGGTAAGTTCAAAGAACTTGAACGGATGGAAAACGCTGTTGAACAAAAAGTAATAGACCGGATTAGTACCGGCAATCTGCTCATCAGTGAAGATGAAAAAACAGCCTCCCGCGCACAGCAGGTTCTTAAGTGCTATGCCGATAATCATCTTGAAAAATATGAGCTTTGCACTTTATTCAATCAATGTATTCAGATGTTTAAGGGGTTTATTGAAAAACGGTCTATAGGTTTATTTGGCAAAAAAGGACTTGATTTTACAAAGGAAAAACTGGAAAAACTAATTAAAGATTTTAATGATTTGCAACTTAAACTCCAGGAAGAAGAAAAACTGAAAAGTGATGTGTTTATCAAAAATAAAGAATTTGTAATAACATGTAAAACCGGAGCTGAGAAGCTTAGCAGGTATAATTTACCGGAAAGCATTCTTAATAATGTTATTGAAAGGTTTGATAACCTCAATATGATAGTGAAAAAAGCAAAACCAAAAAAACTGCAGGATAAGCTGCAGAAATCGATGGAAAATGAACCCGTGAAGATTTCATATACAGCAAGATGATGAAAGTAAGTCTTTGAAATGGATATTATGCAAAGTGTAAAGATAAGCTTAATCGAAAATAAAAGCTCTGATGGCACATGCCTTCAAATGATTTTTGAAGGAATGCTTACTTTACAGAATGCTGAACAAATTAAAGAAAAAATAACAAAATCATCCAGTGAATTCGACTCATTTGATTTTATAACCCGTGATGTTACTGGTATTGATGTTTCTTTTTTGAAAATCATTAAATCTTTTAAAGATTTCTTTGAGAATCAAGGGAAAAAGGTAAATGTAAAACTGGATTTACCTTTCGATTCCAAAAGGTTTTTATACAATGCCGGAATCATTTTTCCGTTATAATTATTAATTTTATGGTTTGTAATCTATTTGATTCGAAAGTTGATATGAAGTCATATTCAAATATAGAAATGCTTGATCACAATATGTTGGAGATGCTAAATTCCTGTGCAGATGGGAATGAAGAACTCATTGACGATATATTTGATTCATTTTCGCCAGAAGCCGAAGAATTACTGGAAGCAATCAAAGAATCGGTTGAGAAAAATGATATGGAGTTGCTTAGAAAGTCATCACATGCACTTGCAGGTATTTGTGGATCTGTGGGTGCAACTCGCCTGCAACAGATGTCTACTGATATTGAAAATGCTGTTAAAACCGGAAATAACCAAACTGCCCTGGAAACCACTGAAGAGCTATATCCAAACTATACCCTCCTGAAAAAAGAAATAGCAAAATACCAGGAATCAAAATAACAATGCCTGTATCGTATGTTATTATAAAAACGGATGAAATTCACGTGTAAGATTAATATATTTTTTGGTGAATTTGTGTCTTTTTTCCGTTTCTATGCATAGATTTTTTTCCTTTACCTCCTTCACATAATTTTTTGAGTAGATTGTAATAATCCTCCCGGGTGGGTGAGCTGAAGTAGGTTTTATAATAAGTCGTTCATAAGGAAAGAGATCATTCTCAGAAGCCTTTTCATCATTTACATCCAAAGCTATATATGGGAAAATAACAATCAGTTTTCCTTTCGCATCCATGAGTCTTTGTGAGTGAAAGAAAAGCTCATCAAAACTAAGCGTTTCGGTATGTCGTGCCCGGATTCGGTTCTGGTCAAGACTCTTTATACAGTTTTCAAAGAAGGGCGGATTAGATACGATTAAATCATATGTGATGTTATCAGGGGGGTAGAATTCCTGAACGGGTTTGTTATAAACTTTAAACAGATGTGGCCAGGGACTATCAGAAAAATTTTGCAATGCTTCTTTAGCTGCTTCTTTTTCAATTTCCACGGCGTCAATTTCAGCCATGCATTTTTGGGCTATCATAAGAGAGATGAGTCCGCAACCGGTTCCTATATCCAACACCCGTTTTGCCTGAAACCCAGATGCAAAAGCTCCCAGCAATACACCGTCTGTGCCTATCTTCATAGCACTTTGGCGGTCAGACAAAGAGAATTCTTTAAACCTGAAAAGCTCTCTTTTTTCGGAGAGTTTATTCTTCCGGGTTTTCATCAAGGTATATATCAATTAAGCCTTCCGGTGCTTTAATATAGATCATTCTGTTTTTTTTGTCAACCTTTTCTATAAAATCATCCTTCACAGGAATCAGGATTTCTTTATCCATAAAACGGATCTCAAAAAGCGGGTTTCCGCGGTGGTCAAGTACTTTGCTTATTTTGCCAATATTACCCTTTTCTCTGTCAGTTACATCAAACCCTTCTATTTCGTGAAAGTAAAAAGCATTGCCTTCAAGGTGTGGCAGGAGATCAAGCGGCAGAAAAATTTCACTACCCGATATGGATAGAGCATCTTCTTCATTGTCAATATCGTGAAATTTGATTGTTAACTGATTATTTTTATTGCGCAATTCTGTGCGTTCAACAAAAAAAGGCACCAGTCTTCCACGAATATCAATAAAAACGGAATCAATATTTTTATATTCTTCAGGATCGTCGGTATCAATATAAATAACCACTTCACCTTTATAGCCGAGAGGCTTGATGATTTTTCCAAGGTAGAAACATTTTTCTTTTTGCATGCTAAATCACAATTGGTCTATATGTAAAGAAACCTGCCAGGTTTATGTCCTGACAGGTTTGCAATGTGTTAATCAGAAGTGTATTACTATTCTTCTTTCTTATCTTTAGATTCTTTATCAGCCGGTGCGTCTTCAGTTTTTTCCGGTTTCTCCGTGGTTGTATCCTTTTCAGTTTTTTCAGTCTTCTTATCAGGAGTATCTTTTTCAGTTTTTTCTGTCTTCGCCGCAGGTGCATCTTTTTCTGCCTTTTCGGCTTTTTTATCTTCAGGTGCACTTTCTTCAGCTTTTTCTGCCTTTGGCTCAGGTGCATCTTCTTCCGCTTTTTCAGCTTTGGCTTCAGGTGCATCCTTTTCGGTGCTTTCCTTCTTCTCAGCAGCAGGTTGCTCAGTTGCAGCTTCTTCCGCGACTGTTTCTTCTTTTGGTGTTTCTTCTGAAACTTCGTCTGCAGCTTCGGAAGCTTTTTCTTCTGCAGTTTCAGCAGCTTTCTTTTTTGCTAAAGCTTCAGCGCGTGATTCGTTAATTTTGCGTTCTTCCTCAAGACGCTTTTTCTTCAATTCTTTCTCGGATAATTCAGATTCTTCAGCAACCTTTTCAATTTTAGCTGCATTTTCTTTAAGCCATTCCTGGAATTTCTCCTTCGCTTCTTCTTCGGTGTGAGCTCCTTTTTTTACACCTCTTAAAAGGTGGTCCATAAGCAATACTCCTTCTCTCGAAAGGATAGAGCGGGCTGTGTCAGTGGGTTGCGCACCTACCTGCACCCAGTAAAGGGCACGGTCGAAATCGATATTAATGGTAGCTGGATCTGTTGTTGGATCATAAGTGCCAAGTCTTTCAATATACTTTCCGTCACGTGGTGCACGACCATCCGCAATTACCAAATGATAAAAAGGTTGTCCCTTTTTACCTTTTCTCTGTAGTCTGATTCTTGCTGGCATTTTTTAAATAATTGATTTTTATGAATATTAATTGAATTTAGGGGTGCAAATTTCCGACTTTTTTTCAAATAAAAAAGTTTTTAGTAACAATAAATATTATTGAATTTGCATATCTGCAAAGCTTTGGTTTTTCTGCTAATTTTGTATTGTTAATTTATTGCACTTTTGATAAGATGAACCGAGCCATGACAATACTATTGACACACACTCGGATGATTATAATTCGCTCCAGGCTAAAATGGTTGTGTCAACTGGCAGCTGGCGAGCTCCATCTGACTTATTAAAAATAAATTATAAACAGATGAAAAATTTACTGATTTCAACAATACTTGTGTTTTTCTTTTCTTCATTCCTTTCATATTCATCTGATGAAAAGAGTGAGCTTAGATTGATATATGATGGAATGGAGTTAAGATTTATGGATGGTGAAAACTTTATTGATTTTGGTCAAATAAAGCATGATCATAATGTATCTGTTAGAATAAAAGTGGAAAACCAATCTGCAAAAGTACTGCAAATAACCAATGTGAGAAGTAGTTGTGGAATTTCATTGCCGGCATGGCCCCGCGATCCTTTGCTGCCCGGTGATTTTGCATTAATACAATTAAAATATGATTCATCCCGGTTAGGTAGTTTTACAAGAAATATTACCATTCATGCCAATACAACTGATTCACGCACAGTAATTGAATTGCGTGGTGAAATTATTCCGTAATGATCTTCGGTTTACTTTTTTAACTCATTTTATCGTACGTTCAAAATGGCATTTGATAAATGATTCTGACGGATTTTCAATGCTGTTTTTTCGCTAGGTAAATCGTGAAATATTTAACATCTTTGCCAATATTTTCCCGATCTAAATTCACTAAAATATTAAAAGCATAGTTATGCCTAAAATATCAGATAAAGGCCGCATGATGCCCGAGAGCCCTATCAGGAAGCTGGTGCCTTATGCGGAAAAGGCCAAAAAGGCCGGCAGAAAAGTTTACCATCTCAATATCGGACAACCCGACATTGCCACCCCAAAATCTATGATTGATGCCATGCATAATCTGGATATCCCGGTGATTGAATACAGCCACTCAGCAGGTATTATAAGCTACAGGGAAAAACTTTGTCAGTATTATAAAAAACATGATATTGAAATTACTCCTGATGATATTATTGTAACGGCCGGAGCATCAGAAGCCATTCTTTTTGCAGTGCAAACATGCCTCAACCCGGGTGATGAGATTATCATTCCCGAACCGTTTTATGCCAACTATAATGGATTTGCCACCAGTGCCGGTGTAAAAGTAAAACCTATCATATCTAAAATTGAAACAGGTTTTGCTCTTCCCCCTATTTCTGAATTTGAAAAGGCCATTGGCCCCAAAACAAAGGCCATATTGGTCTGTAACCCCAACAATCCAACGGGTTATCTTTATTCTGCTGAAGAACTGGATGTTTTACGTAAGATAGTAATTAAGCATGACCTTTTTCTTTTTGCTGATGAAGTATACCGCGAGTTTTGCTATGATGGAAAGGTGCATCACTCGGTAATGAATCTTGAAGGTATTGAAAACAATGTGGTATTATTCGATTCAGTTTCCAAACGATACAGTGCCTGTGGAGTGCGCATAGGTTGCATAATTTCGCGCAATAAAGAAGTTATGAAAACTGCAATGAAATTTGCACAGGCTCGTCTGAGCCCGCCATCTCTCGGGCAAATAGCCGCTGAAGCTGCTATAGAAACCCCCGGTAGTTACTTTGATGAAGTAATTGAAGAATATCGTAAACGCCGCGATACAGTTGTAAAAATGATGAATAATATGGAAGGTGTAACTTGCCCTGAACCCAAAGGTGCCTTTTATGTTACTGCCAAGCTTCCTATTGACGATTCTGATAAATTTTGCCAGTGGTTACTTGAAGACTTTAATCATGATAATCAAACTGTGATGTTGGCTCCTGCAACAGGATTCTATTCTACCCCGGGAGCTGGTCTTAATGAAGTTCGCATTTCTTATGTGTTGAATGTAGATAATTTAAGAAAAGCAATGGAAACCATAGAAGTGGCACTTAAACATTATCCTGGTAAAACGGTTTGATGTAAAAAATATAATTTTTACAAATGTTAAAACAGGCTGTTCTTAATGTACAGCCTGTTTTGTTTCATGGAAATGATAAAAGTTAATAAGTCCTGAATTTTTGTGGATAACTCATAAAAAACTTCCCCTGTTTTTTGTATATTTTTGAAGAAAGAACCTTAATTATACCCGAATGACCGAATTTACACATTTACACGTACATACAAATTTTTCGATACTTGACGGAGCAGCACGGATTGATGTAATGATGAAAAAAGCTGCCGATTCAGGCATGAAAGCTTTGGCAATTACTGACCATGGAAATATGTATGGAGTAATGCATTTTACACAAGCTGCTAAAAATTACGGGATAAAGCCCATTGTGGGGTGCGAAGTGTATATTACCGATGGAAGCCGGCACGAGAAAAAAGGTAAAGAAGACCGCAGTGGCTTTCATCTTATTTTGCTGGCAAAAAATAAAAAAGGTTATGAGAACTTGTCAAGAATAGTTTCCATAGGATATCTTGAAGGGTTTTATTATACTCCCCGAATTGACAAAGAAATTTTACAGAAATACAGCGAGGGTATAATTGCAAGTTCTGCATGTTTGGGTGGTGAAATACCCCAGGCACTCTTAAATGCCGGAATGAAAAGAGCAGAGGAGATACTTGAAGAATATATGATGATATTTAAGGATGACTTTTATCTTGAATTACAGCGACATGGACTTGAAGAGCAGGAACCCGTTAATCAGCAGCTTTTGCAAATGGCTGAGAAATACAATCTGAAAGTAATTGCTACCAATGATTGTCATTACATTAACGCCGAAGATGCAAAAGCACATGACATACTAATTTGTCTGCAAACCGGTAAGGACCTTGACGATCCCAATCGTATGAGATATTCAGGACAGGAATACCTGAAAACACCTGAAGAAATGGCCGAACTATTTGAAGATATCCCTGAAGCTCTTGCCAACACCCAGGATATTGTCGATAAGGTTGAAGAATATGAGATCATGAGAGAGATCCTTCTCCCCAAGTTTCCTCTGCCTGAGAGTTTTGAAAATGAAGATGATTATCTCGAATACCTTACCTATAAAGGTGCAGGAAAGTTTTATGATGAGATAACGCCTGAGATTAAGGAACGACTGGATTTTGAGTTGAAAATCATAAAAGATATGGGGTTTGCCGGTTATTTTCTTATTGTGCAGGACTTCATAAATGAAGCACGTAAAATGGACGTTGCAGTAGGACCGGGCAGGGGCAGCGCTGCAGGTTCTGCAGTAGCTTTTTGTACAGGCATTACCAGTATTGATCCCATAAAGTATAATCTCCTTTTTGAACGTTTTCTTAACCCCGAAAGAATTTCAATGCCCGATATTGATATCGATTTTGACGATGAAGGCCGTGAAAAGGTTTTGCAGTATGTGATTGATAAATACGGAAGAAACAGGGTAGCCCAGATTGTTACATTTGGCACCATGGCTGCAAAATCTTCCATACGTGATGTAGCAAGGGTTTTGAGATTACCTTTACCCGAAGCCGACCGACTGGCAAAACTGGTTCCTGAACGGCCGGGTACTTCCTTGCAACAAGCCTATAAAGAAATACCCGAACTCCACCAGGCACTTGAAGATCCAAATCCACTGGTGAGAGAGACTTTGAAATTTGCTAAAGTACTTGAAGGATCAAATCGGCAGACAGGTGTGCATGCTTGTGGAGTTATTATTGGTCCTACGGATCTTATCGATTGTATTCCTTTGAGTACACAAAAAGATTCTATACTGCCTGTTACACAGTATGATGGTAAATTTGTGGAATCAGCAGGTATGTTGAAGATGGATTTTCTTGGGTTAAAAACGCTCTCTATTATGAAGGAAGCGGTAAAGAATATCAAGGCCCGGCATGGTGTTGATATTGATCCCGAGCAAATTCTCCTTGAAGATGAAAAAACATTCCGATTGTATCAGCGCGGTGATACTATAGGTACCTTCCAGTTTGAATCGGATGGTATGAGAAAATACCTTCGTGAACTCAAACCTAACAATATTGAAGATCTTATAGCCATGAACGCCCTTTACCGACCCGGGCCAATGGATTTTATACCCGATTTTATCAATCGTAAACACGGTACCGAAAAAACCACTTATGCACACGAATGGTTAGAAGATATTCTGAAACCTACATACGGTATTATGGTTTACCAGGAACAAATTATGCAGGCTGCACAAATCATGGCAGGTTACTCACTGGGAGCTGCGGATATTTTGCGCAGAGCTATGGGTAAAAAGAAGGTGGAAGAGATGAAACGGCAGCAGTCTATTTTTGTTGAAGGTGCTACAAAAAAGGGTGTAAATAAGAAAAAGGCAGAAGAAATATTTAATGTTATGGCACGGTTTGCCGAGTATGGTTTCAACCGTTCGCACTCGGCTGCTTATTCGGTTGTGGCATACCGTACAGCATACCTGAAGGCCAATTACCCGGCAGAATATATGGCAGCTGTTCTTACCAACAACTTCAGCGATATCAAGAAGATTACTAATTTCATGGAAGAATGCTATCGACAGAATATTCCTGTTCTGGGGCCTGATGTCAATGAGAGTGCATTTAATTTTGTAGTCAACGATAAAGGTGAGATTCGCTTTGGACTGGGAGCTATCAAAGGAGTAGGCGAGGGGGCCGTGGAAGTGATAGTTAAGGAAAGACAGGAAAACGGACCTTACAGGAATATTTTTGACTTTATGCAGCGTATTAGCTTGCGCGCTGTAAATAAAAGGGTGCTCGAATCGCTTGCAATGGCGGGTGCTTTTGATTGTTTTGAAAATGTACATCGGGCTCAGTTTTTCCATAGCGACGAAGAAGGGGGCCCTACCTTTATTGATAAAATAATCAGATATACCAACATGGTTGTTAATCAGCAGAATTCATCGCAAATGAATCTTTTTGGTGAAGCTGATGAAAATGTAATTCCTGACCCCGAAATGCCTGATTGTCCGCGTTGGGATAAACTGGAAATGCTGAAAAAGGAGAAGGATGTTACCGGAATGTATATTTCAGGACATCCACTGGATAACTTCAGGTTGCATATTGAGAATTTTTGTAGTCACAACATTACTGACCTGAAATACCTTCAAAAATTAAAGGGAAGAGAAGTTTCCTTTGCAGGAGTTATTGTTTCAAGCCAGCATAAATATACTAAAAACGGAAAACCTTTTGGTAGTTTTGTTATTGAAGACTACAATGACTCTATACAACTTATGTTGTTTTCAGAAGATTATTTGAAAGTGAAATATTTTCTGGAGAAAGACAACTTTGTTTATGTAAAAGCTCAAATCCAGCCCCGTTATAATAATAATGATCAACTGGAAGTAAAAGTGAAATCAATGATGCTGCTGAGTGATCTGGCAGAAAAAAGAGCAACTGATCTTATGTTGGAGATCCCAATATCAGAAATCAATGATGATTTTCTGAAATTTTTCAATGAGAGCATAAGTACATTCAAGGGCAATTGCAGGCTAAAGATAAAACTCCGCGATGAGCTGGAAAAAAGCACAGTTGAAATGTTATCGCGGAAAATCAAAGTTGAACCGGTTGCTTTTTTAAATAGTTTACTGAAAAAGTATGATTTTACTTACAAACTCAACTGATAAAAAAACAAAAACAACATTATGATCCTATTTGGGATTTATTAATCAAAAGGAATTCAATAAAAGTCTTAATTTTGTAATTGAGAACTCTTCAAAACCAAAAAATAGAAATTATGGCACTAGAACTGACTGACAGTAACTTTGACGAATTGGTCCTGAAATCTGACAAACCTGTACTTGTAGACTTTTGGGCAGAATGGTGCGGCCCATGCCGCATGGTGGCTCCCATTGTTAGTGAAATTGCTACCGAATACGACGGAAAAGCCGTTGTTGGAAAACTTGATGTTGACAGCAATCCTGGCATAGCTACACGCTTTGGTATCAGAAATATTCCTACTATCTTGTTCTTCAAAGATGGCGAAGTTGCTGATAAGCAGGTTGGGGCGGTTCCCAAGTCTGTCCTTACATCAAAAATTGAAAATCTGATCAAATAAAAATATCAGAAGTCTATACTCAGGGTGTCTGATATTTCTTTGGACACCCTTTTTTATTCCGTTGTTACTAAGCAATCATAAGCTGTGAGTATAAATCTTGAACAATCCCGTTATAAAAAATTTGAAAACCTTGAACTGCTTGCCCGGCAGGTTGTGGAAGGATTTATAACCGGTTTGCATAAAAGCCCTTTTCACGGGTTTTCTGTTGAATTTGCTGAACACAGGATATATAATCCCGGAGAATCTATCAAACATATTGACTGGAAGCTATTTGGCAGAACAGAGAAATTGTTTGTGAAAAAATTTGAAGAGGAAACAAACCTCAGATGCCAGATTGTAATCGACAATTCTTCATCAATGTATTTTCCAGCTTATGGAAAGAGTGATGAAAAATTATCGAAAATGGAATTCTCAGTGCAATCGGCAGCATCATTAATCTATTTATTAAAAAAGCAACGGGATGCTTCGGGCCTGAGCATTTTTACCGATAATCTTAATATTCATACACCAGCCAGATCGAATAATGCTCACAATAAGCTTCTTTTTGCATATTTAAACAACCTACTGACACCTCAGCCACAACAGCTGAATCAAATGTCGAATCCATCAAAGATTTTACATGAGATAGCAGAAAAAATCCATAAGAGGTCATTGGTAATAGTATTCAGTGATATGATGGAAAATATATCTGATCCCGATGAGATATTCGATGCACTGCAACATCTCAGGCATAATAAACATGAGGTGATCTTATTCCATGTGTTCGATAAAAAAAAGGAATTTGATCTGGATTATCAGAACCGTCCCTATCGGTTTATTGATATGGAAACAGGGAGGGAGATGAAGCTTAATCCTGCGCAGATTAAGGAAAAGTACAGGGAAGCATTGGCACAATTTCACAATAATTTGAAATTGAAATGTATGCAGTATCAGATAGATTTTGTCCCTGCCGATATAAGGGCAGGCTTTGAAAATATTCTGATATCATTTTTCAAAAAAAGATCAAAGCTTTTTTAAAGCAGAGTTTTTTATTTTTTATATGGTTTGGTAATAGTTTGTATGTAATTATTTATCTGATTTTTTGTATTTTTCGGATATTTTTAAACCACTTTTTTAATGTTTTCTGGTAGTATTAAAATCCTGCTGATTAGTTTCTTATTGTTTGCTCTTACATTCCCTGTTCAATCAATCAGGGCTCAGGAGACTCCCGGTGATGTTTTGTCAGAAAGGCAAAGAGAGATCATGATCGAGGACCTTATCCGGAAGTCTGCTGACCGGGCAAGGTGGTCGCATAAAGCCCGGCTTGATTTTGCTCTTACGGCATATGAGTATTCTATGGAACTTAATAATCCTGAACCCAGGATGCAGGCAATGTTTCAAATGGCAGAACTTTACTTTCAGGAAGGCAGTTTTGATGAAGCACTACTATATTTTGACAGCCTCCAGACATGGGGAAATCAATCCAATAATATACCAATCGAAGTAAAAGCAAAATGCTATATTGGATCTGTGCACAGGTATAGGGGTGAATTATATGATGCTCTTGGAATAACGCATGATGCACATCAAATACTCGAAGAGTCAGATTTTGACCAGCTAAAATCTATAACTTATAATGATTTGGGGTTAATATACCGCAGCCTTGGTGACAAACAGCTGGCTGAAGAATACTATCAAAATGCACTTGAAAATGCCCGTGTTCACAGAGATACAATTCAGCAGATACGAGCGCTAACCTTTCTGGGAAATTATTCACGATTGGAAAATGAAATAGAAAGGGCACATGGATATTATCAGTCTGCTATGGTACTTGCTGTTCAAAGTACAGATCTTCAAAATATTGCATCCTTAAGCAACAATATAGGCAATATTTATCGGGATAGAGGTGAGTTCGATATAGCATTGGAATATTATTTCGAAGCACTTTCGATGATAGGAGAAGTATATCTTGCAGGTCTCGAAACAGTAATTTTACGAAATATCGGGGTTACATTTCAGCAAAAGGGAGATATCGATGAAGCATTTTCATATATCAACAGAAGCCTTGAATTAAGCACTGAAACCGAGTTAAAATGGATTACACGGGATAATTATCTTACTCTTTCTGAAATCTATATCACGATTGAAGAGCCTGAAGAAGCTTACAATTATCTGTTATCCTATACAGAGCTCGACCGTGAGATTTTTAATGAAAGACTTCTGAATAGCATTAATTATTTTAGTGAAAGAGTATATGATGCTCAAAGAAAGGAAGAATTATATCGTTTCAGATTACAACGTAATCTTTTATTATTGGTTATATCCGGGCTTGGATTGTTTTTTCTGATCTCTCTTTTCATCCTTATTTTCAAAAGATTTAGAGAGAAAAGAGATCATGTGGAGAGCCTTGAAACCACCCTACATGAAAAAGAGATTACCGAAAAAGCACTCAAGCAGAGCGAGGAAAATTATCAGACACTAATAAGGACGCTTAATGAAGGACTTATTGTTCTTGATCTGAATAATAAAATTGAGTTTGTGAATTTTAAAGCATGTAAAGTTCTGGGAGTTCATGATAAATCGGAACTGGTGGGTCGTAACTTTACAGAGTTTCTTCTTACTCCGGAAGATGAGAAGCTTTATAATGATAAAATGGAATTACAAAAAATGGGTATTTCTGATCATTATGAAGTAAAAATGAAAAATGTTGGTGGCGATCTGTTATGGGTAAATCTTAGTTCTGCTCCCATTCTTGATGAAAACCTCAGATCAAAAGGAGCTGTTACTCTTATTACTGATGTATCAGATCGTAAAAAGTATGAGGAAACTTACAGCGATCTTACAACTGACCTGAATCAGAAGATCAAGCAATTGAATTGTCTTTATGATATTTCCGATATTTCCGGGGTGCCTGGAATTACCTTTGAAGAAATTATTGAAAAATCGCTTGAGATCATACCCGTTGGACTGAAGTACACACATGATATTGGTGTACAAATTATGTTTGACAATAAGATCTATACTTCAGATAATTATAAGGAAACACCATGGTCATATTTAGTTCCTATTAAGGTACAGAAGAAAAAGCTTGGGCATATAAAAGTGGCATATCTTGAAAAGAAACCACAAATTAATAAAGATCCATTCCATTTTAATGAAAAAATTTTACTGAAAAATATATCTGAAAAATTTGGTCAGATACTGGAATCAAAAAACCTGGAAAAAGTATTGCGCGAAAACCAGGAGAGACTTCAGGAGATCCAGCGTATTGCTAAAATTGGCAACCTGGAAAAAGACCTTCAAACCGATGAATATATTTTCTCAGGAAACTTCTTCGATATAGCTGAGATTTCAGCTGAAGGGCGTAAGTTTTTCGGTATCGGGAAACTGGCTGAAATGATTCATCCTGATGATAAAGACACTTTTAATGAGCTTATTAAAGATGAAGATTATGGTAAAAGCATATTAAGCTTTCATTACCGGATCATTACGCAGCAGGGAGTAATAAAAAATATTTATTCAAGCCGTAAGGTTGTTGTTGATGATAATGGCGTACCCTCAAGGGTAATTTATACAATTCAGGATGTATCAGAACAGAAGATCAACCAGGAGTTAAAATACAGCGCAGAAATGGCTCTCAAAACATCTGAAGCACGTCAGCAGGTCCTTGCAGATATGAGCTATGATATGCGTACTCCGCTTAATGGAATAATGGGAGTTGTGGATTTTTTGCTTAAATCTGATCTTAGCAGTGAACAATTAAACCTGACGAAAACTATTAAAGATTCCAGTGAAGGCCTTATGAATATTGTTAATAATATTCAGGACTTATCAAGAATTGAATATGGTAACATTCAGATGCACAATGAACCATTTGAAATTGAAGGTTTTATAAATAAATTATCTGATCTGTTTTTAGCTCTCACCCGACACAAAGACCTTAAGCTGACTACTGAGATTGATAAGAAATTGCCCAAGACAATCGTAGCCGATGAAAAACGCTTGAATCAATTAATTTCAAACCTTATATCTGCGGCTGTTAAACAGAATCAGCAAGGAGAAGTTGGATTAAAAATTGCTATTGAAACTAAAAAGGACGATGAACTGATACTCTCCGTTTCCATTACTGATCCGTCAAAATATAAAACTCCAAAGGTACAGGACCTTGAAGATTCCCTTGATAATGTAATCGACACAGATATTTATCGAAGTGAAGATCTGTTGATGAGTATTACCCAGAAAATTGTTCAGCTCATGGGAGGGCAGCTTACAATAAAACCTTACGGGAAAAAAGGTACCCTTTCATATTTTACTTTTATTGCCAAGCAAGCTTCAAAACCTGGTAAGAAAGTACTAAAAGATGGCTTACCTCTCAAAACAAAGAAAACCATAAAGGGATTAAAGGTTTTGTTTGCTGAAGATAAAGTAATTAATCAAAAGGTCGTATCGCTTATGTTAACACATGCAGGTATTGATGTTACTTTAGCCGGTAACGGTGAAGAAGCGCTAATGAAAATGAGAGAACAGGATTTTGATATTATATTGCTTGACATGATCATGCCGGTGATGGATGGTTTGGAAACCATAAAATTCATAAAAGCCGAATTCGATAATTATCCACCTGTAATTGGCGTAACTGCCAGCACCATGGAAAAAAGCAAGCAAAACTATCTTGAAAACGGTTTGGATGATATTATTACAAAACCTGTTAATGCTGCAGAACTTTACGAAAAAATAGCACATTGGCATTTAAATAAAACCAAAACAATCTGATATGTCCAATACAGCAGAGCAGCTTGGCCAACTTCATAATTTTCCTCATATAAATGAAGGAAATCTCATTAAACTGCAAAAAAGCACAGCCGCAAAACCAGAGCTTCTCAAAGAAATTTTTCAAAGCTACATTGATGAAACCCGTGAACTAATATCGGAAATCAGAACAGGGATTCAAAAGGATGATCATGAGCTTTATTATTCTGCAGTACATTCTCTTAAAGGACTATCTGCAACCATTGGTTGTTCAAGGATGTTTCAGCTTTTAAGGATTATGGATTCTCTCAACAAGGAAAACCAGTATGCCGAATCCCATTCTTGTTATAATCATCTTGAAGCCACATTTGCTGAAACAGAATCTGTTATTAAAGAAAGGATTCTTTCCTGAGAAAAAATCTCATAAAAAAACGCATCAGCCATGAATGCTGATGCGTTTTTTATAAGAACAATTCCAGGGTTATCAGATATGCATATCCACAATTTCGCCGGTTGAATATTTACCGGCATCCAGGTTTTCCTTGATCTTTGAGAATGCATCAAGGGTATATTTAACATCTTCAAGCGTATGCACGGCAGTAGGAATTATTCGTATAATAATAACTCCTTTGGGTACCACAGGATATCCCACCACTGAACAGAATATATTAAAATTCTCGCGCAGGTCATAAGCGAGGTTTATGCCTTCACTTGCCTGACCGGAAAGGAAAACCGGGGTAACAGGTGATTGTGTATTACCCAGGTTGAATCCTCTTTCACGTAAACCGTTTTGTAATGCGTTTGTAATGGTCCAAAGCTTCTCTTTAAGTTCAGGATGTTTTTTCAGCAGTTCCAGTCTTTTAAGTGCACCCAGAACAAGGGGCATAGGCAGTGATTTGGCAAAGATCTGGCTACGCATGTTATACATCATGTAATATATAACTTCTTTCTTTGATGCAACAAAGGCACCAATGGAAGCCATGGATTTGGCAAAGGTACCAAAGTAAACATCTATTTCATCATTAACTCCCAGATGCTCACCAACACCGGCACCGTTTTTGCCCATAGTTCCGAAGCCGTGCGCATCATCAACCAACAGGCGAAAATTATATTGTTTTTTAAGGGCAGCAATCTCATCAAGTTTACCCAGATCGCCTGACATGCCGAATACACCTTCGGTTATAACCAATATGCCACCACCTGTTTCAGATGTTACCCTTGTTGCCCGTTCAAGCTGTTTTTTCAGATTTTCTATATTGTTATGCGGAAATACAAAACGTTTGCCTATGTGCATGCGCAGCCCATCGATAATGCAGGCATGCGATTCAGAATCATAAACAACTACATCTTTCCGATCAACCAGTGAGTCAATGATTGATACCATCCCCTGGTAACCGTAATTAAGCAGATAGGCCGATTCTTTACCTACAAAAGCTGCAAGTTCTCTTTCAAGTTGTTCGTGTAAATCGGTTTGGCCTGACATCATTCTTGCGCCCATAGGAAGAGCAAGCCCGTATTTTTCTGCTGCTTCAGCATCCGCTTTTCTTACTTCAGGATGGTTTGCCAAACCAAGGTAGTTATTAAGGCTCCATACCAGCTTTTCCTTGCCACGGAATTTCATTCGGTTTGAAATTTCTCCTTCAAGCTTTGGAAAAGCAAAATAGCCATGAACACGGTCAGCGTACTGACCCAATGGCCCCATATTTTGAGTTGTTTTATTAAATATATCCACTGCTAAAACTATTTTATGCGTATAATGAAAATAATTTGCAAATCTATCATTTTATTTGCGTTCTGGCAAAAAAGGATGTCAAAATATACATATTACAGAGAAAAGAATACCACAGGATCGGGGCAAATCTTCTTATATGTATCTTTTTCGGATTTACTGCATACTCCCGGATAGTCACCTTTATTATTTCCCATATCAGAAACGATCTGGAAATGCAGGTGCGGCGGCCAGTCGCCATTCACCGGAAAATTCCCTATCCGGCAAAAGGGTTCTCCATTTCCAATGGTTTTTCCTTCATGCAGATTGTTAATGGAACCGGGATCCAGATGCCCATAAAGCGTATAAAAAGTCGTACCGTCAAGGTTATGTTCAAGTATAATGGTCGGGCCATAATCGCCATAGTTGTCGTTATTGGCAAAGCTGTGGATCCTGGCATCAACGGGGCAGAAAACCGGTTCACCGGCGTCAACCCAAACATCTATACCCAGATGAATACTTCTTGCTTCTTCCGGGGAAACAGCAAATAAAGGACTTCTTCTGTAAATTTCCCTGTCTTCCATATATCCCCCGTAACCATATCTTTTTCCAGCTTCCCTGAGCTTACCAAAAACATATGTATCCAGTTCATTTACATTTTGAAAGTCAAGAACCTTCATTTCAGGATTATAAATGCTGAAATCCATCATTAAAGTATTGTCTTTGCTGAGATCAGGTTTAAATAATGGTGAGAAGGTATCTTTTTTTTGATGGAGCATTTTTTCCAGATCCATAGTTATTTTTCTTTAAAAATTTTTTCGAGTGAAAATAGTTCATCACGTAAACGAGCAGCTTCAATAAAATCAAGTGCTTTGGCAGCTTTTTCCATTTGCCTTTTGGTATTATTCATGGCTTTTTGAAGTTGCTCCCTGCTCATATATTGAACAACAGGATCGGCGGCAATATCAACCCGTTCCTGTTCTATGTATGCGTCCGTAATCCTGGTTCGGCTATCGGCCACAGATGTTTGCCCATGAATAGCTTCCACAGATTTTTTTATTTGTTCAGGTGTAATGTTGTTCTCCTGATTGTATTTCAGCTGTTTTTCCCTTTTCCTGTCGGTCTCGTCTATTGTGCGTTGCATGGATTCAGTGATCTTATCGGCGTACATGATCACTTTACTGTTGATGTTTCGTGCAGCACGTCCTGCCGTTTGGGTAAGTGATCTTTCTGAGCGCAGAAATCCTTCCTTATCTGCATCAAGAATTGCTACCAGCGATACTTCGGGCAGATCGAGTCCTTCGCGTAAAAGATTAACTCCAATTAAAACATCGAAGGTTCCAAGGCGCAAATCACGCAGTATCTCAACCCGTTCCAGAGTATCTACATCGGAGTGGATAAAACGGTTTTTAATACCCGTATTGTCAAGGTATTTACTGAGTTCTTCAGTCATTCGTTTGGTCAATGTGGTAACTAATACCCTTTCATCGGCATCGGTACGAAGATTGATTTCATGCAAAAGGTCATCAATCTGATTCAGACTTGGGCGAATTTCAATAGGGGGCTCCAGCAAACCTGTGGGACGAATAACCTGTTCAACCACTACTCCTTCGCTCTTATTTAGCTCAAAATCTGCCGGTGTAGCACTAACAAATATCACCTGGTTCAGCATGTTTTCAAACTCATCAAACTTTAGGGGTCTGTTATCCAGTGCAGCAGGTAAACGGAATCCATATTCAACGAGGGTTTGTTTTCTTGATCTGTCGCCACCATACATGGCATGCACCTGGGGAATGGTTGCATGACTCTCATCAATTACCATCAAAAAATCACGCGGAAAAAAATCAAGCAGGCAGAAGGGCCTTGATCCGGGCATGCGGCCATCAAAATAACGCGAATAATTTTCGATGCCTGAGCAGTAACCCAGTTCGCGCATCATTTCCAGGTCATAATTAACCCGGTCTTCAAGTCTTTTTGCCTCCAGTGGTCTTCCAATTTCATGAAAATATTCTACATGTTTAACAAGATCATCCTGTATCTGATGCATGGCATTGGCCATCCGATCTTTTGATGTTACAAAAATATTGGCCGGATAAATGGATATGTTCTCAAATTTATCATAGGTATGACCGGTAAGCGGATCGAAGCTTTCCAGTGATTCAACTTCATCGCCCCAGAAAATGATCCGGAATGCATGATCGGCATAAGCAGGAAAAACGTCAACCGTATCGCCCTTTACCCTGAAGGTTCCGCGGGTAAATTCTATCTGGGTGCGGCTGTAAAGACTGCCTACAAGTTGATGCAGAAGTTTATTGCGACTTATAATATCTCCCCTGTTTAGCCGGATAATATTTTCATTGAAATCATCCGGATTTCCAATGCCATAAATGCATGAAACCGAACTTACAACCAATACATCTCTTCGTCCCGATAGCAATGCACTTGTGGCGCTCAAGCGAAGTTTTTCTATTTCGTCATTTATGGAAAGGTCTTTTTCAATATACGTATTGGTACTTGGAATAAATGCTTCAGGTTGGTAATAATCATAGTAGGAGACAAAGTACTCAACAGCATTATTGGGAAAAAACTGCTTAAATTCCCCATATAGCTGCGCTGCAAGCGTTTTGTTATGACTAAGCACCAATGTCGGGCGTTGGATCTTCTCCACTACATTGGCAATGGTAAATGTTTTTCCTGAGCCGGTAACTCCCAACAATGTCTGATAAGGAAGCCTCGCTTCTATCCCCTTTACCAGTTGCGCAATGGCATCCGGTTGGTCACCGGTAGGTTTAAAATCAGATTGGAGTTTAAAAGGCATGTTTTACTGTATTACTTAATATTTATCATTGATTCTAATACATCAAAAGACTTCAATCAGCTGTTTAATATTTTTATCTGACAAAATTTTCACTTTTATAATTTAACCATACTGAAACGGGAGAATGATCTGAATATTTTTGTGAACCGGTTTTTAAATTGTAAGGTTTAAATTGTTTACTATGCATTATATAGTCAATTCGAAAACCCGGCAAATTCCTGACGTAAGTTTGTCCTGTGCCACGACCACTTTTAAATGAGTCATTGAGCAATTTATTTATTTTGCGATAGGCATAGGAATGCGGAGTATCATTAAAGTCACCGGCAAGAATAACCGGATAAGGGCATTGACTGATATGTTCAGCTACCATTTCTACCTGTATGGCTCTTTGTCTGTAAGCATTTATCAAACCATCCAAAATTCTAATACTGCCATCCCTGAAATAATCCCGGTCGGATATTTGCTCTGCATTCGTCATATTTTCAACAAATAAATAATCCTCCGGGCTTAAACCGATAGACTCGAAATGTACATTGTAAACCCTTACTGTATCATTTTCTATCATAATATCAGTATAAATGCATAAGTTACCTCCACGTGTCGGGAATTTAATCATCCCTTTGTTAGCCACAGGAAAAGCAGAAAATGTGGCAAGTCCGGAAAGAATTGTGTTTCTTGATGATCTTGTAAATCCTGTATGTGCATATTGAGCCTTTAATAAAAGGGGCAGAGTATCAAGTGTTTTAAATGCGCCGCTTTTATCATGCACAAATTCCTGCAGGCATATTATATCAAAACTATTCGATTCAAGATAATTGAAAATATTGTTTCGGTTTGTGAAATTCAACTGCCATCGGGGTCCGTAATTGTAAAGATCAAAAACTCTTACATTGTAACTTAATACATGAATGTTTTTACCATTTGCAGGTAATTGACGTGTACTATCACTGAAACTTATGAAACTTTCGATATGGTTATATCCTGCAAGTATCGCAATTAAGGAAAGGAGGAAATATAATCTTTGCCGTATGATCCACAGAAGGACAAATCCAATATTTATGAATAACAAAATAGGGTAAAACAGACCAGGCAGAGCAGTGGGCCAGAAAAAGTGCGGGCTTATACGGGTACCAGCGTATACAACGAGTAAACCAGCTATTGCCAGCACGTTGAAAAATAAAAGTATTTTTCCTGGCCAGGAAAGTTTGTTCTTTTTTCTCACCGCAAAAACAAAATGTTTTAGTTTTTATTACTCAATTTGAAAAGTATTTCTTTTTCCTCCTTTGAAAGGCTATCATAACCCTGCCGGGAAATTTTATCGAGTATCTCATCCATGCGCTTTTGCTGATCTGCCATGCGTTTGTTGTATTCTTCATCACTTACAGGTCGTTGACTGCTGTATTCAACCCTCATGCGGGGTTTTCTTCTGAAAATACTTCCCAAAGCTTTTATCCACGTGCTGAGCCACCTGCCCGGATCCTTGCCGTTTTTCAACAGGGCAATATATGTAAATCCCCATAATGCACCACCAAGGTGGGCGAGGTGTCCGCCGGAATTGGTTTTGTCAATACTGATAAGATCAATAACAACAAAAAATATAGCAATGTACTTCAGACGGATGGGTCCTAAGAGAATCAGAGGAAGCTGATAATTGGGCATATAAGTAGCCACTGCAATAAATATGGCAAGCACTGATGCAGAAGCTCCAACAGCAACCGACATGCTTACCCAATCGCGGAATACAGGAAAGATATTGTAAGAAACTATAAAAAACAAGGCACCTGCAAGACCACCAATGATATAGGTTCCGGTTAATCGATCTTCGCCCAAAAAATCTTTAAATATTTTTCCTCCGATATAAAGCATGATCATATTAAAGAATATATGGAAGAAATCGAAATGAAGAAACATGTAGGTTATAGCAGTCCACGGTCTTGCCAAAAGCCTTCCTGTATCACTCGGTACTCCAAACCAGTTGATTATACCATCGTAAGCAGAAGGTGCATCGGCCAGAAAAAAAATAACTCTTATCAGGCTAACCAAAATAAAAAAGGCCAGATTGATGCCAATGAGTTTTGCCAGCACCGATCCGCGGGAGAAAAAATTTCGTATTTCATTAAATAATGAAGATTGCATCAGTAATCTTAAATTCAGTTTATATAAATAATTCTTTAAAGATAGTGACAGAGTAATAATCTCAGCCTTAACCTATCAATACAAATTCCCCTTCTTTTTCCAGTATCGAATCATTAAATATCCGAAAAGCATGCCTCCAAGGTGAGCAAAGTGTGCCACATTACTGCCTGGCCGGTTTGCAATGCCAAAATACAACTCCATAGCACCGTAAATCATTACAAAATATTTGGCTTTGATGGGTATGGCAAAGAAAAGATAAATAAGTGAATTCGGAAACAGCATTCCAAATGCAAGTAGTATTCCAAATACAGCACCTGACGCACCAACCACTACCGGAGCATTTAGAAAGTCAACCTTATATTGATTCAGAAAATTTACAGCTCTAACCATGGCTTCATTGGGAGAGTTGTTTATCAGGTTGTTATATTCTGACAGAAAAACTCTGAAATTGTTTTGAATTTCCATGGATGTTACTTTGAAATACTCCGATTCAAGTAATACCCGCAGGCTTTCATGATCCGGATTTTCGAGTACAGAATTTACGGCCTGCAAGGTGGGCAGCATTTGCCAGTAAAGAACTGCATAATGCAACAATGCTGCACCTAAGCCGGTTACCAGGTAATACAAGAGGAATCTTTTGGGACCCCATACATTCTCAAGTACATTACCAAACATCCACAATGCAAACATGTTGAAGAACAGGTGGGCAAATCCTCCATGCATAAACATATAGCTGATAAACTGATATGGGGCGAAATTTTGTGCGCCGGGGAAGTGCAAACCCAATATCCTGTAAAGGTCAATTCCGAAAGCATTTCCTAAGGCAAGAGTTGCCAGAAAAAACAATCCGTTTATGATAAGAAGATTTTTTACTACAGGAGGTAAAAGTGTAAAGCCACCGGGCCGGAATTGCTGCATAATGTTCTGTATTACTATTTTTAAATAACAAGAATACTGTCGTGATGTTTACTTCGGGTCAGCTTAAGACCTTATGTAAGCGGCAAAATTATAAATTTTATTTATCATGCCGGTATTGAATATCAATGTCTATTGACGATCTTACCTGAACTTGTCAGAAAGTTCGTTCATGTCAAGTGTAGTAAGGGTAGGTTTGCCCGAGGGGGTATGATATGGCATTTCGCAGGAAAATAAACTATCTGCCAATGCATTCATTTCTTCTTCACTCATAACCTTACCATACTTTACTGACAGGCTCTTTGCCAGTGAACGGGCAAGGTTTGTGCGGGTATCAAGTTTTACATCTACACTGTTCTTTTTGAAATTTTCAAGGATAGATTCAATGACTTTTTGTAGCTCTTCTTTTTCGGGTAAATCAGAAGGTACGGCATTTACAACCAGTGAATTTTTTCCAAATTCACTGATTTCGAATCCAAGTAAAACAATATCGTTTTTAATTTCCTTTAATAATTCCATGTCTGTTTCACTGAGCTTAATATGCTCAGGGTAAAGGAGAGTTTGAGCAGATACTTTTTGGTTTTCCAGCATCCTGATATGTTTTTCAAAAAGTATACGCTCGTGAGCCCGCTGCTGGTCAATCAACATCAACCCCGATTTAATGGGAGTAAGAATATACCTGCCATGCAAATGCATGAATTTTTTACCTTGCTGAGTGTCATTTGATTTATCCCAGTCCGGACTGATAATGGTTTGTTTCGTTTGATCACCGGAGGAAACATCGTCAGGGTTATTTCTGTCCAAATCTGTATCAGGGTCGGGGAATAGCTTCTCCCAGTTCTTTATGTTGGCGCGTTGTGTAAGATTTTTCCCGGACTGTGCCGCAGGCGAACCACCTTTTGTAAATGGATTGTATTCAGGATCTACTTTTATTTCAGGAGGAGTAACGGGCCTCGATTTGTCAAAACTGATATCATCAAATGCAGTTTCCCTTTCAAAATCAAGAGTGGGCACGATGTTAAACCTCCCGAGACTGCGTTTAACGGTAGCCCGTATAATCTGGTACAGGAGTTTTTCATCCTGAAATTTGATTTCGGTTTTGGTAGGATGAACATTTACATCAATGTGTGATGGGTCAATTTCCAGGAAAATATAAAAAGACGGGTATACATCATCAGGAATGAGTTCAGAAAAAGCATATTCTACAGCATGATTCAGGTAAGGCGATTTAATGTACCTTTTGTTCACAAAAAAGAACTGCTCGCCACGAGATTTTTTCGCATGTTCGGGTTTTAATACAAAACCGCTGATTTTTACTATTTCTGTTGATTCATTGATTGGAATCAGACGTGATTTGTAATGATTTCCAAAAAGTTGAATAATCCTGCTGTTCAGGTTTCCTGTCAGGGTTTTAGTATTTAGTTGATTATTGTGATAGTAGGAAAAAGCAACATCAGGATACGCAAGTGCTACACGGGCAAATTCATTATAAATATGGTTTTTTTCTACATTATCACTTTTCAGGAAATTGCGTCGGGCAGGTGTATTAAAGAAAAGGTTTTTTACGGCAATGGTGGCACCTTTCGGGCAGTTACAAGGGTTTTGCGATTCCAGTTTAGAGCCTTCTATGATAATTTCTGTGCCAAGTGTATTTTGTTCCTGCCTGGTTTTTAATTCAACACGGGCAATTGAAGCAATGGATGCCAGTGCTTCTCCACGAAAGCCCATTGTGCGAAGTGCAAAAAGATCACGGGCATCATTGATCTTGCTGGTAGCATGTCGCTCAAAACACATACGGGCATCCGTTTCAGACATTCCATGACCATTATCGGTTACCTGCACGAGAGTTCGACCCGCATCTTTAACAATTAGTTTTATTTCTGTTGCTCCGGCATCAATTGCATTTTCCAGAAGTTCTTTTACCACAGAAGCGGGCCGCTGAACCACTTCGCCGG
>JBHEOF010000001.1:138869-139378 GCA_046261715.1 Bacteroidales bacterium | reverse complement strand
GAATAAATCCGTAGCGTGCAAGCAAAAGATCGTAAAGCATATCGGGCAAAGGAAAACTATTGTAATATGTTTCCATTTCATTAAGGGTTTGCTCCCAGTTTTTCATGTTGCCTGATACAAAAGCAGTATATATTTGATTATGAAACTCCTGCCGCTTGTCTTGCCCGTGAATTTGTGATGAACCGATAACGAATGCTACTATTAATATCAGGTTTCTTAAGAATATTTTATTTTTCATATATCAAATATTATTTTTCCTTCTCCTTATTAATCTGATCAATGTTGCGGCCTTTCCATTGCGTTGCTTTTTTGTTTTGAAGTATTAAGGCCTTTGTTATAACTGCCAGAAAAGTGATTTGTTGCAATGGAGCAAGAATGATATTATAAAATACATTTTGTTTACTTGCCATTGAAATCAATATTCTAAGTAAAATAACCATAATAAAATAAAGTGCAAGATAAGCAACCGGCAAGCCTAACATTACAAATAAAAAGCCAAAAGTTGTAAA
>JBHEOF010000001.1:123723-138859 GCA_046261715.1 Bacteroidales bacterium | reverse complement strand
GAATAATATTGCAAATAATCTACTTCCTCCAAAAAATTCAAAAACATTCTTTGAAAAACCGTTCAGTGCTTCATCCCAGCTATGATACATTCTGCAACTTGGATGTTTTTTGCTGAGAAGGGTTTCTACTCGCAACCTGCGGCTTTTCATCAGCCTGAAAATGGCAATATCTTCAACTTTTTGATCCTTCAGTGTTTTATGGTAGCTCTCCCGATGATATATTTCCGCATCAAAAAACATAAATTGCCCGTTGGCTGCTGCTAGTGATTTTCGATTTGACAGACGGGTAAGAGCAAGGGGAAGTAAGCTGACAAGTATCCAGTTCATTAGAGGTACTGTAGCTCTTTCAGCAAGACTATACATCTCCTGTACGGGAAAAATGGAAAGTAGTGCCAGATTGTTCTTTTGAACATGTGCAAGGGCATTTTTTATCAAACCCTTTCCAATATTTACATCTGCATCCAGAAAAAGAAGGTATCTTCCATTTGCATGCAATGATAATTTGTAACATGCATGATTTTTACCCAACCAGTTTTTGGGCAAAGGCGTTCCTTCAATATACTTTATCTTGCTATGATGTTCGGAAAGATCTTTAATGATATTTGCTGTTTGGTCCTCAGAAAGATCATCATAAACGAGAATTTCAATATTAGAATAATCGTGTCTTATTAAACTTTCAAGAATACGTTTAATGTTTTTTTCTTCGTTTCGGGCAGGAATTAAAACTGAAACAAGGGCTTCTTCAGAGGGTTCAATGTCTTTTAACCAGGGTTTGCCTGCATAGTTAATCAGAGCTACAACTATCCTTACAGCAGTAAATACAAAAATGAAAATGGCAATCCAGGTCATATATTTTGTATTTGATTTTGAATACAATCTTTATAAAAAACATTGTATTGAGCTTCCAGCTCACCGCAGGTAAAATTGCTTGTTTTTTCCGGGCTGAAAATGTATTGTTTGAGCACAGGTTTCCGGAAAGATTGATAATCAATTAAATTGGCAATCATGAGAATCTGAATAGGATTGTCTTTTTGCAATAAAATTCTTTCCCAACCCTTTTCAAAAACGATTGGAAACTGATGCTGCGATTGTATCTCTCCTTGTGGGAAAAGAAGGAAAAAGTTGTTTTTACTTCGCAGCAAATTGCCTGCATACCTGATACTCTGGCTGGCACTCTTGCTTTTTCTTTTGATGGAAAATGCCCCAAGCTTTGAGAGAAAAAGATTTTTGCGTAGTTGTTCTTCCAGCATCATAACATGAAATCTTCTGCGAAAGAGTTTATCATTCAGAGCGAGAATCCAGAATCCGTCCCACCAGCTGATATGGTTACCAATAGCAAGGATAGGCAAACCTTTGTCCTTCACATCACCGATGATCTGCATCTGATGAAAATTACGACGAAAAGCCCATGTAATATAAACATTAAAGACTTTCTGAAACCATGGCGTATGTCGGGCTTTGATCATAAACTACAGGACTACGGATAAGTTTAAAATTAAAAAGAATGCCATCTGGATAAAGAAAAGCCAGGGAGCAACCTTGTTACGGTATTTCATTCCTGCAATATAAAATATACTCAGCATGATTGCTGAAATAACAAACCATGCAATATAATTCTGGATGGGTATCTTTTCCCCTCCCCAGTTCCACATATCAAGTTTAATGGCCACAGGCTCCATAATAATATCATAAACCACCATGAGAGCAGCACCCAATAATATTTTAAGAATTGTATGTATTTGCAGTTTGTTCATTATCAGGTAAACTGCATATATAAGCATAAGCCAGTTCAAGCCTATCATGGGTGGTGTGCCCCAGATTTTAAAACCCAAAGCATGACCATATGAATAATCTCCGAAAACCACCCCTGTGATTACTCCTGCCACTTCCACAAAAAAGCCCATAAAAGCAATAAGCCCAAAAATCATTACATGCTTAAGCTGCCAATTATCATGCATCCAAAACATTAAACCCATGCTTAACAGCAGAGAAAAGGGCATCATAGTAATAAACAAATCACGCGTATTACTTAGCGACAAACCCAGAGCTCCAACCCCAAAAAATATAATGAATAATAACTTTATGAGATCTTCTGATTTTACTTTTTTCAACCACTTTTCCACCTTTGACATAATTAATAAATGATTCTGATAAAGAAATTAATTTGATTTTTATGAGATTTGTAAACAAGAATTTTACCTACTAATAAACAACATTAAAAGTAAAAAATGGTTTCTAAGTTAATCAAAAATAATTGACATATGTTAAAAACAAGAGATTAAATCAAATTATTTATTGGCAAAGATATAATAGCATCTGATATTAAAAAAAGCGTCTAAATTTGCAACTCTGTAAAAATTATTTTTTCACATGTACGGAAAACTCATATCACATTCATGGCAGATGTTTCGCCGGTCAGTATTTTTTGAAAAGAGCATGTTTGCCAAAGGCATTATCGCTTTTGTGATCTTTTTCCTGGTAATGAATTTATACGGATTAGGGCGCTCCTTGCCGGTTTTGCTAAATGAACAGTTTCCTGATCTTGCTCCGGCCGAGTGGGTTTATGGAGTATTGCCCCTGTTTATGCTGGGTGATTTATTTATGCGCTTTTTTATTCAGAAAGTACCTGCCGGCCAGGTTATGCCTTACATGCATCTTCCGGTATCCAAAAGTTCATTATCGGGCTACCGTATTTCACGTTCATGGTTACATCCCATTAATTTTTATCTCCTTTTTTTCTTCTATCCGTTTATTCAAATGACCATCAATCCTGCCACCAGCAGCCAGGAACTGGGTCTGCTGGGTGTTTTTTTACTGGTGGGTGTCAATCACAGTATTCTAATGCTTATACGCACTCCCGGAAAAGAAAACAAATGGCTTGGCTATCTGCTTGTAATTGTTCTGCTTGCCATGGGTGTGGGTTATTTATTATTTCCTGAAAAGATCATGGATCATTCATTGCAGGTATTCATGGCATTTGTGTATGCAAAACCTGTTGCTTTTCTTATTCCGGTTTTTGTAATTGTGGTATTACAGTATATTGTATATCGCCAAACGATAATAAATTTTTATCAACTGTATGAGGCTGGTGAAAAAGTTGAAAAGCCTGCAGCACGAAATATCATTGAAACTCTATTGGCCTCGGTTCCGGTTTACGGGCCTTACTGGTTACTGGAGTGGCGATTGCTCTTGCGCAACCGCCGCACAAAATCGAGCTTATATACCTTTTTGCCTATGGCTGTTGCCTTTGCTTTGTATGCAGGATTCCGGGTAACAGAACCGGGGCAATCAGGAGTGGCCATTGTATATATTCTTATTGCAGGCGGTATTGGCAGTATGCATCTGCAACATGCTTTTTCATGGGAAAGTTATTTCTTTGATTATATCGCCAGCCGTGATTTTCCCATGGAGATATTTGTAAGGGCCAAATATTATTTTTATCTGTTAATAGGGGGAATACAATTCATATTGATTAGCATTTTGTTGGCATTTTTGAATATTGATATGATGCTATTCTTTGCCGGGATGAGTCTTTATTCAATGGGTATGGGATTTTACCTTTATTTAAGAGCAGGAATCAGGCATTCATCACGAATGGATCTTCAGGGAAATGCATCCTTTAATATGGAGGGGGTGAGTGGAATGAAGATGTTGATGGGAATGCTGCAGTTTTTTATCATACTGCCCCTGGTTATAATCGGGTTTCTACTTCCAGTATCGCATGGAGGTGCACTTTTACCTGCAATAGCAGGCATAATTTTCCTGGTAAGCCATCGTCGTTGGACCCGAAAACTTGGGCAGCGCATGGAAGCACGTAAGTATATTAACCTGGCAATTTATCGCGAAAAATAAAAATTTATGAATATACAAATCAGAAAACTTCAGAAACAATATAGTGGCCAAACCGTACTTGATATTCCTGAACTCGACATTGCCGGTGGAGAACTGCTGGGTATTGCAGGTAACAATGGTGCGGGCAAAACTACCATGCTTCGCCTGTGTCTGGATCTTATTGAAGCCACAGATGGTCATGTAAGTATTGATGGAGAAAAAGTTAACGAAGGCACACATTGGAAAAGACATACCGGAAGTTTTCTTGATGAAGGATTTCTGATCGGTTTTCTTACACCTGAAGAATATTTTCATTTCAATGGCGAAGTTTACGGAATGTCACCTTCCCGGGTAGATGAAGGACTGGAGCTGTACAAGAAATTTCTGGGTGAAGAAATACTGGATACGGATAAATACATCAGACAGCTTTCTACAGGCAATAAACAAAAAGTGGGTATTGTTGCTGCAATGGTAGTTAATCCATCCGTTCTTATGCTGGATGAACCCTTTAACTTTCTTGATCCCAGCTCACAGCTCATTATCAGGAATATTTTAAGAGAAATAAATCAATCGCGTGGTACAACCATGATCATAAGCAGCCATAATATCAATCACCTGGCCGATATCTGCTCGCGTGTTATCTTACTGGAAAAAGGATTGATCATAAAAGATATTCGTCCTGAAGTAAATGGTCGTCTGGATGATGTGGAAAGGTATTTTGCTTCGCAGGCTGAATAGGGAAGGCTGAGATTAAGATTGAGATTGAAATCATAAGAATTAAAATTCTTCTTTTGCTTCAATTACCTTGTAAACCTTATCTCCGCGTCTTACCAGTTCAGGGGTTTTTATGGAGCACATTTCGCCTTTGCGGGTAGTATTGACCGGTTTAAGATCCACACGTATTTCGCCGGGCTTCATTTCAAGCACACCGGTTGTAGGTCCGGTAATGTAAATATCATCATGGGCTGATAGTTCACCTGTTTCCATTTTGATTTCTGCAACCTCTAATTTCGAAAAATAGTTCGTAACCTTGCCCACGTAAATCTTCTTTTGGGTAGCCTGCGATCCGTATCTTTCGGTCCATTCACCCATTTTACGGCCAAGGTAATAACCATCCCAGAAACCTCGGTTATATACTTTCTTTAGTTGCTGCATCCATGTTTCAACTTTTTCCGATGTGAATGTGCCTTCCAGGCAGGCATCAGCAGCTTCGCGGTAAACCCGGGTAACAGTTTTTACATATTCAGGACCCCTGCCACGACCTTCTATCTTGAAAACCCTCACGCCTGCTTTGACAATCTTATCAATAAAACCAAGGGTGCACAAGTCTTTGGGCGACATAATATATTCATTGTCTACTTCCAGTTCAAATTCTCCTTCCTTGTCTTTTACGGTATAAGCTCTTCGACATAGTTGCAAACATGCACCGCGGTTGGCAGAGTAATTCATATTATCAAGACTGAGGTAACATTTGCCGCTGACAGCCATACATAATGCTCCGTGCACGAAAATTTCAATCTGTACCAGATTGCCTGATGGTCCTTTGATCTGGTGTTTTTCAATACCATCAACAATATCTGCAACCTGTGCAAGACTCAGTTCCCTTGCTGTTACCATTACATCGGCATAACGGCTGAAAAACTTAATTGCCTGCAGGTTGGTGATGTTGGTTTGGGTTGACATGTGCACTTCCACATCTTTACTGCGGGCATATTCTATAACACTAAGATCAGACGCTATAATAGCAGATATTCCTGCATGTTTAGCCCTGTCAACCGTAGCTTTCATCTCTTCCATCTCATCATCATAAATGATGGTGTTGAGGGTAAGATAAGTTTTGATATTGTGTTTTCCTGCAATTTCAATAATTTGATCCAGATCATACAAACTGAAGTTCTGCGATGAGCGTGAACGCATATTCAACTTGCCTACTCCGAAATAAACAGAATCAGCTCCACCCTGAATAGCAGCCATAAGGGATTCGTATGATCCCACAGGCGACATTATTTCAATGATATTTGTTTTGTTTGCCATATTTTTGCAGGGATGATCGTGCTCAATACCGGTTTTTTGTATAATGAAAAAACAGTTTGCAAAGTTACAAGCTTTCAGGGATTTTTCAGCATGGCTCAATGGAATGCTGTTTTAAAAGGCATAAATAAAAATGACTGGTTAGTCAAATTTTCCTGAGTAATGTAATTGTTTATATTTTTTTTCGTCAGATATATTCGTATAGTCAAATGAAAGATTAGGTGGAAAAGGATTTTATAGAAACCATAGAAACTCATCGGGGGATTATTTTTAAGGTGTGCAAGATGTATTGTGCTTTGGATGAAGATTGCGATGATCTTTACCAGGATATTGTTGCACAGTTATGGAGGGCCTGGAATGGGTTCAGGGGGGAATCTAAAATTTCTACATGGATTTACCGGATTGCTTTAAATACAGCTATTTCCGGTTTCAGAAAACAAAAGCGGAATCCACTTAACCAATCTGTTACTGCGGAGCATCTTAGTCTTGCCTATAGTGATGAACGACAACGTAAGGAAGACCTGGAAGTTCTCCAAATGGCCATAAGTAAATTATCGGACGTTGAAAAAGGTATGGTTATGCTGTATCTTGATGATGTATCTTATGAAGAAATCGCCGGCATCATGGGGATCACCCAGAATAACGTAAGGGTGAAAATGATGCGGATCAGGGAAAAACTGAAAAAGATTGTGGAAATTTATTAATTCTTGACATGGATGAATTAAATCAATTAAAAGACATATGGAAGCGTTCCTTTGAAAAGGAACCTGAGTCCATTGACCGGGATGAAGTATTTGAACTTATCAGCAAGAAATCATCCGGCCCGGTTGGAAGGTTAAAAAAGAGCATCAGGATTGAAATAGGTGCAATACTGGTAGCGATACCTCTTTTGGTTGCAATAATGTTTGAGCTGAAAGAAACCTATTTTCTGGTTAATACGTCATTGCTGATATTGTTGTTTGCCGGTTCAATGGTTTATTATTTTGTTAGCCTGCGGAAGCTTGTAAAAATATGGAAAAAGAGTCAGTATAACATTCGCAAATCTATTGAGAGTACATTGATGCTTGTGAAGTTTTTCAGAAATGTGTATTACTGGCTTAATATAATTATGTTTCCGTTTGGTATTTATTTCGGATATATTATTGGATTTGGTTTGGGTTCAGGTGGCCGCAGGGTTACTTCTTTGCCTTATCTTGAAGATTTACCCTTTTTAATGGCACTGGCACTGGTAGGTTTGTTTGTTGTATTGCTTTTTGTATTGTTCAGGCTCTTTCTTAAGTTTTATATGAAGAAACTGTATGATGTGCACATAGAAAAACTGGAAAAACTTCAAAAAGAACTTTCAGAGTTTGAGTAAGCCCTTATTGTTTTTATATAATGATTCTATCTATGAATAAATTCATTTTGATTACATGTGTTCTTTTCGTAAACCTTGGTTTTGCCCAGCAGGAGTTTAATAAGGGATTGTTGTGGAAAGTAAGTGGAAATGGATTGAAAGAGCCATCTTATATTTTTGGCACATTGCATGTAATTTGCCCTGATGAATTTATTGTTTTTCCGGGGGTTGAAGACGCATTGAAAAACTCTGAAAAGATAATTCTTGAACTTGATATTAGTGATCCACAGGTTATGATTGGAATGCAAATGGGTATGGTTATGAAGGATAACAAGGAACTTTCTGATATACTCAATGAAGATGAATATGCCACTGCAGCAGGTTTCTTTTCCGATAGCCTCAGGATGAACATAAGTATGTTTTCAAAAGTACAGCCGTTTTTTCTTATTAGTATGGCTATTCCTCATATGATTCAATGCAATCCGGTGAGTTATGAAAATTACTTTATAAGAATGGCTGATACGCTGCAACTTGAACTCGCGGGCCTTGAAACTCTGCAGGAACAGCTCAATGTTTTTGATGCGCTTACCTATCGGGAACAGGCAGAAATGCTGATTGAAACTTTTACTGAATATGACAGTAAAAGAGAAGAATTCATGAAAATGCTCAGGTATTATCTGTCAGCTGATCTGCAATCTCTGGAAAAGCTGTTTGCTGATCTTGATAATAATTTTGATGAATTTAGCTACAGACTTATCAGGGAAAGGAATGAACGCTGGATAGGAAGACTTGATAGTCTTATGAATGAAAAACCTTCCTTTATTGCAGTAGGTGCCGGTCACCTGCCCGGTGAAAATGGAATTTTAAAATTACTTTTGGATCAGGGATATATTATAGAAAGAGTGAATTGATTCGTTTAAGTGAGTTATACATTTTGGATTTAAAAAAAAGAGACTGTCCTTGATTAAGAACAGTCTCTTTTTTAATTCGGCGAACTCGCCCGGTATACTTTTTTCTAATTAAACATATATTTTACACCAAAAAGCATACTCCAGCGAGAAGAAAGACCCTGTATATTAAATCTTTCCAGGCCAACCCTATCATCTCTGAAAGTGAACTGAGGGGTTGTTCCATCATCTGCATATCCTTCAAACTGATACAGATAATAGTTGTTGAAGTCACCAGGAACAGAATATTGCGTGCCCCATTCGCTATTAAGCATATTGCCAAAATTAGCAATATCAACTGAAATCTGGAATCTGTGTCTTTGGCCTCCCAGGTTGAGTCCAAAATCATGACGTATCGCCACATCAAATATTGTTGCAAAAGGTGACCATGCTCCATTCTTTTCAGCATAACCTCCTTTGTTTTCGCTCAAATATTTGTCATCTTCTATAACACTGTTTAAGTTAGCCCACTGTTCAGCAGCTGTGACAACAGTGCCATCAACTTCATAATCAACAAGATTGATTTCAGATGCACTGGCTGGGATATACGCTAAACTGCGGTTTCTGCTTGTACTTCCCCTTTCTGCATTTAGGTTACGAGCGCTACTTCCGGAAATAACATATGAATATGGTGTACCTGACTGCCCGTTTAAGAAAAGTGATACAGTAGTCCTGTTATTGCCGTCACGGGTCCAGTTATAACCATAAGTAAAAGATGATAATACTCTGTGTCCTACGGCAAAGTCAGAACGTCCAAATTCAGGATTGTTTCTTCCATCGATACTAACCTGGCCTCTCCATTGCGAAGAGTTTTGAGATGAAGTACCTTCACTCAGAGCATAAGCATCACCATAAGAATAAGCAAGTACTGCTCTTAACCCAAAATCAAAATCTTTAGCTAATGATCCGGAAAGGTTATAAGTATATCCTTCAGAGGTGTTAGATGCAAGATAAACTGCAGAATAGGTTGGATCAATACTGGAGTTAACAAAAACTTTTCTGTTGTCAGGAGTATTTGTCCAGGTAAAATCTACTGTAGGGTCAGAGTTGATGTTTGTATAAAGGATATTGTTGAGTGTTTTGGTATATAAACCTTCAAGGGTAGCATCAATACCACCGGGAAGTTTAAAATCATAACCCAGATTGGTACGAAATACTTGTGGATACTTAAAGTCCTCAACAAACAGGTCCATTTGTCCCGATGGAATACTAAAATTAGGATTGGTAGGCTGGTTATCCCACTGAGGATTAAAGAACACATCGCCTTCAATATCGCCTTGTTGCACCTGGCCTTGTGTTAATCCATTGTTGTTGAACATTGCTCCAGGCCAAACGAAAGGAATTCTACTGGTAAATATACCTGCACCCCCGCGTATTGTATTCATACCGTCTCCTGTAACATCATAAGTAAATCCCAATCGGGGAGAAAGCATGATTTGTCCATCAGGAGCTTGACCAGCTTTTGCACCTTCTGCTATAGGATAAGCTGCCTGCAACTGCGGCAATGCTGTTTGATTAAAGTAAGTGTCTTCTGTTGGATCACTGGTTATAATGGGTAAATCTATTCTTAGTCCGGCAGTAATAGTTAATTGTCGGTTTACTGACCATTCATCCTGACCATAAATTCCAAGCTGAATAGCACTGAAATCTGCAGCCGCTGCGGAACCACCTCCTGTTATATCATCAACTAGCGAGTAATTTCTGGTGTACCGGTATGCAGGTTCATTATTCAGGAAAGCATCCAGGTCACTGAAGCGGTAAACACCAAAGTTTTGCCTGATAAAGAGATTGTATATACTATAGAATTCGTTGTGTGTACCCAGTGTAATTTTGTGAGCACCTCTGTAAATATTAAAATTATTGGTAAGAGTCAGGATATCTTGATCCAGCTGATTGGCAGTGGAGAATTCCTCAGAACCAAACCTGATTAACCCGCTGTTTTCATCATCAATATAGACATAAGGGAAGTTCTTCCCCAGTGGACTGCGATTATCACGTACACGTGTATATCCAATGATTAAATTGTTGGAATAATCTGTTCCGAATCTTGAGTTCAATTCCAGTGCTGATGAATTTGTTGTACTTGGAAAGTAAATACCATTATTGGAGAAATTTACTGTATTTCTATTACCTGAAAACCTGTTAAATTGTTCAGCTTTTGTGTATTGGTGTCTTAAAGTTAAACGGTGTTCATCTGTTACATTATAATCAATCTTAGCGAATATTTTCAGTCCATTTAAATTTTGTGCTGTACTACCAAAACTACCAGGATCATAATCATAAGTATTAATTAAATGATTACGCAGGTTTTCAAGTTCAGCAGAAGATACCCTGCCATCAACGGATGTATATTCTGTAATATCAAATGGTCTGGGTGTTTCATCTCTTTGTATCTCAATATTGGTAAAGATAAACATACGGTCTCTGATTATGGGTCCTCCCAGAGAAACACCATAAACATTTTCATTAAAATCATCTACTCTTTCTCTTTCTTCCAGATCCAATCTGTCCGCCAGAACACCATTTGTTTTACCAACCAAACTTTGGTTTTTAAAATATGTATAACCGGTTGCTTTATATGTGTTGGTTCCTGATTTGGTTACGGCATTGACACCACCACCTGCAAAACCACCCATTGTAACATCATATGGAGACAGTACCACCTGGAATTGTTCAATGATATCAGGCGAGAAAGGAGAGATGCCTGTTTGCCCACCATTGGTTCCGGAACTGGCCAGACCAAATACATCATTATTTACCGCTCCATCAATATAAATGGCATTATATCGATTATTGGTACCGGCAAAAGAAATACCGCCGCCATAAGCGCCTGATTGGGGTGTAAGCCTGAGAAAATCATTAAGATTTCTGTTGATAGAAGGCAAAGTAGAAATATCTTCTGAATCGATGTTAGTACTTGTACCTGTAGTTTGTCCTACAGAGCCTGCAGTTGCAGAAACAATGACTTCCTGTAATACTTGCCCGGCTTCTACCATTAAAAATAAAAGATTCCTGGTTTCACCAAGAGATAACCGCAGATCACTAATTACATCAGTCTCGTATCCAACATAAGATACAGTAATAGTGTAAGGTCCGCCAACACGCACATTGGGTATGTTGAATCGACCATCTGAACGTGTCGTCGTACCATAACGTGTACCGGTAGGTTCATGCACAGCAACTACATTGGCATCAGCCAGCGGCTCATTGCCTACAGTCATTACCATACCTTCAATTGCTGAAGTGGTCACACCCTGCGACCATGCATTTTGCTGAATTCCGAGGAACATGAAAAATCCCAGCAACAGCACTAAGTGTTTTGTTTGTTTCATTTTTGCTTGATTTTGTGATTTAATTTGTTTTGACTTTGAAATTTAATTTAAAAATCTGATAGAATTATATAATTGATTAAGTAATTTTTTTCAGCAAGGGCAAAATTAATATTAGATAATAGATTTGCGGGATATTCGTATTTTATGTATTCGTTAGGTTTATGTTAAGCTATTGTTAATTTTTGGTCTGCTTGAATAGAGAGCATAAAAATAACAGCATTTTGCAATTTTTTTGTTAATTGGTTAAAAAGGTTATTCACAAAATTTAAGTTTTAATCAACAATTGGTTTTTATATAAGTTACTTTACAATGCTAATATGATATTTTTATTACCATGTAAACATTGATGGGTGTCGTTTAGGGGAAGAAGATATTTTCCCCTTCTTTATTGTAAATGCAAATGTTGAACCTACACCCTGGGTGCTTCTTACGTTAATGGTTTGATTATGTGCTTCAATGATATGTTTTACAATTGCAAGCCCCAGGCCTGAACCTCCTTCTCCTTTGCTCCTTGTGCGACTCCTGTCGCCACGATAAAACCTTTCAAAAATTCTTGGTAATTCTTCACGGGGTATTCCCATGCCGCTATCAGTTATTTCTACCAGTATGTTCTCATCCATATCGAAAAAGCTTATTTTGGTGTGGCCGTTTTCTGAACCATATTTTATGGAGTTGACAGTAAGATTGGTAAGAACCTGCTGTATGCGTTCGCGGTCAGCATAAACCATAATAGGTGTATCATAGTTTTGCGCCATATAAAGTCGGATGTTTTTACGCGATGCTTTAATTTCAAGAAAATCCATTACATCTTTAGCGAGTTCAACGATATCAAAATCTGTATATGTAAGCTTGAATTCACCTGCTTCAAATTTTGAAATGGCTTCCAGGTCCTGAATAATGGAAATCATCCTGTCAATACTTTTTTCTGATCTTTCAAGGTATTTGCGATTGATTTGCGGATCGTCCATACCTCCGTCAAGCAAGGTTAAAATATAACCCTGTATATTAAAGATTGGTGTTTTAAGTTCATGAGAAACATTGCCAAGAAACTCTCTGCGGTAGGCTTCAAGTTTTTTCAGATCATCTATTTCGCGGGTTTTATTTTCAGCCCATTCAAGCACTTCACGGTTGGCCTCATCAATAATATCTTTTTTACCCAGAAGCTCTGTTCTTGGTTTTTTTTGTGATACTTTGAGATTATGAATGGTTTTATAAATGAGCCGGATTTTTTCATATATGAATTTATCAAGAATGTATTTGTAGATGTAGTAGGATAACGGAAATATAACAAAGTTTGAAAAGAAAAAAACCGTGTAACTCCAGGATGTTTTAGTCAGTATTACTATCAATGAATAAACAAATGAAAAAACCCCGATAATAATAAATGCTGCCAGTAAGGAAAGTTTTTGGGATGTTGAAAAATTCATATTGCTTCTCAGGCATCAAATTTATAACCTACTCCTTTAATGGTTTTAATACAATCATCACCAATTTTTTCGCGGAGTTTGCGAACGTGCACATCAATGGTACGGTCGCCTACAACTACATTATTGCCCCAAACTTTGGCAAATATTTCTTCTCTTGAAAAAACTTTATTGGGTTTATTCGCCAGCAAAGTTAGCAATTCGAATTCTTTTTTAGGCAGTACAACTTCTTGGTCGGCTTTTATGATCAGGTATCTTTCTTTATCTATTGTAATGTTACCTGCCTGAATAAGTGTTTCTTTTTCCTGCTCTTGTCCGGCCCACCGCCTTAACAGTGCTTTCACCTTACTTGTGAGTAACCCCGGTTTGATGGGCTTACTGATATAGTCATCAGCTCCTGCTTCAAAGCCCGCCAGTTGGGAGTAATCTTCACCCCTTGCAGTGAGGAAAACAATTATCGTATCACTTAGCGAAGGAATTTTTTTGAGCTCTGCACATGTTTCAATTCCATCCATTTCCGGCATCATTACATCCAGAATGATGAGATGCAGGGTAAGCTCTTTGGCCATAGATATGGCCTCGCGGCCATTAGATGCGGTAAATACCTGGTATTCTGATTTTTTCAGATTGTAACCGACAAACTCCAGAATATCAGGTTCATCATCTACCAGCAAAATCTTGTAGTCGCTGTTTTTCATGGTTGCAATGTGTTTGAAAATAGACAGGTGAGATTGATCGAACGGGAACCAAAAGAAAAAAGAACAGAAGATAGAAAAAGTGATATATAAATCTTTACTCTCAAGCTTTTAATCATTTTGTTTTTCATTCTTGTCATTTCATGCTAAACCAATTCTTTAAAATTGATAATTGGTTTGTACAAATTTAGCCAATATTTTTTCAGCAATGCATTTTGTGAAAGGTAAATACTATTCTTATCGCTAATTTAAAATCAAGTTAATATTAAATTAACCTAAACTTAAAACAAGACGAAATTGTACCTGTATAAATCATATATTTGGTTAATAATTCTGGATATAAGTAATTGGCCGGCTTGTTTCAGATTCCTTAAGTCTTAAAGAAAAGTGTTTTTTTCAACAAAATTATCTGTTTCATACTTTTTTTTTGATGTTTTGACATAATTTTCTGTACTTTTGGGGTGATGTTTGAAAATTATCAGATTGAAATAACGAAGAGGAAATAAATATTAATTTATACAAGATTAGAAAAAATAACGATTAATTAAAATTCAACAATGCATAGGGTGCTGTGGAAAAAGAAGATTACCAAATATTCTGTGAAATACTTAAGGCTTAATCAATTCTGATACATATATTTGGTCTTTGTAAAACCAGGGTGCTCTTGTTATTCAAAATACATTTGTTATGGCAAAAATTTTAGTATGTGAAGATGATTTTATGATGATCAAGGCCATTGAGCATAAATTGCAACGCGAAGGTTATCAGGTAGAAGTTGCAAATGACGGCCGTTCAGCCAGTGAGAAAATCAAATCTGAAGAATTTGATCTTATCATCACCGACCTTTTAATGCCTTTTACCGGCGGACTTGAACTCATCAATATGACACGCAATGAGCTCAGTAAAACTACCCCTATTATTGTACTTTCCAAAGTAGGAAATGAGGAAACAATAATTGAAGCATTCAAACTGGGAGCAGATGATTATCTTACCAAGCCTTTTAGTCCGAATGAGCTTTCAATCAGGGTTAAAAGATTTCTTTTAAAGAGATGATAAAATTGATCATCAGTTAATATCCGGGTTTTTAAATTTCATCCAAAGTAATGTAATGGTATGATATTCAATTTCACCCGGATCGCATTTTTTCGGGATTCACTGTAAAACAATAAAAACAATGAAGTGCATATTAAAACACAATATTCCGTTAAATCTTGCTAGTTTATCGGTTTTGTTGATGTTTTTAGTTTTTCTGGCAGGATCAGTTCCTTCATTCGGAAGCGCAGTATTTAGTCCGTCAAATCCGGATATTACTTTCAACAGGGCCCGGGAGTTAGCCCATAACCAACTTTATTCACAGGCCAGGGAACTGTGCGATGAAATACTAAAGTCTTATCCTGATTATCACGATGCAGCGATATTAAAAGGAAGAACATTTGCCTGGGAAGGGGATTATGATCAGGCAAGGGAAATCTTAAATGAGGTGCGAAAAAAGGCACCGGGAAATAAAGATGCATTATATGCCTTAATTGATGTTGAAATC
>JBHEOF010000001.1:96148-123713 GCA_046261715.1 Bacteroidales bacterium | reverse complement strand
AAGCTCTTCTGTTACTTGATCGTGCATTGGAAGATCAATCCCGCAGCACACACCTGCTTTACCGGAAAGCACTTACATTAAAAGAATCTGATGATGAAACAGCTGCCGTGGTTATTATTAATCAGTTGCTGGATATGGATCCAACCTACAAAGAGGCCAAAGATCTGCTTAAAACCATTGAATCTGCAAAATATCTTAATCATATTGGAATAGGATACAGGGGTTATCATTTTCTGGAAACCGGAGCTGAACCCTGGCATTTATTTTATGGTGAAGCAGGGCGAAGAACACAAACATTCGGCCCCACTACACTAAGAGCTAATATTGCCAATAAATACGAAATAACAAACTGGCAACTGGAAATAGATGCCTACCCGACCATAAGACCCGGAACCTATCTGTATCTGAACGCAGGTTTTTCACCTGACAGTGAACTTTTCCCGTTTACCAGATTCGGATTTGAACTTTTTCAAGGAATCCCCGCTTCCTGGGAAGCTTCCGCCGGATTCCGGTTACTGAATTTTGACAATAAAGATTTATTAATACTCACAGGTTCAGTAAGTAAATATTATAAAAAATACTATTTCTCTTTCAGACCCTATTTTTCTTTTTCTTCTGATGGGAATGATCCCAATGGGCGATCCTACTTTTTGACTATGAGAAGGTTCTTCAGCTCCAGCGATCATTACTTGTCCCTAATGGTGGGACGTGGCTTCTCGGCTGATTTTGACCGACTCATTGGAGGAGATGTGTATGATTTGGGAGGCACCTTGTTTGAAGCCATGTTGCTGTACCAGCATAAAATATCACAGAGATTTCTTTTCAAGGCAGGTGTGGGATATAAGTTGTTTGAATCAGATGTAATCTGGGGAAATCCATTCATTTTTGAAGCCGGGCTCATTTACCGTTTCTGATGAATTTTTTTAATTGAAATAATAAAACTAATACATGATAATTGCCCGAAATAATTTTTTTCTCTTTTTGGTTACGGTTATATTGGTTGCCGGGGGTGGAAGTTTTTCTCAATCAGTAGCCAAAGTTTACGTCCCTTTTCAGGATGATGAGATCACTATCAGCTCAGCCATTAATAATATAACAATCCCGGCTTTTCAAAAAGCTTCATCAACAGAAACGAATATCTTTTTTGCATTTTCCTCAGGTAAATATTTTAAACTTGCTACTAGTCAAAGCCATTCTGAAAATAATGCAGAAATAAAGAATAATATATGGCAACGTGCCCGGTCAATTTACCTTGATGCACCACTTAAAGTTAAATCATTACTGATTATACTGGCTTATCTTCTTGTAAGCCTTATTGTTCTGTTTGTGGCTATTCTTATTAACCGGCAACTGAAAACAAAAAAACGCCGAAAGATCAAAGAATTAAAGCAGGAGTATCAGGAGCAGCTTGCAGATTTTCTTTTTAATGATGAAGTTGAATCTATCGAGTTTAAGGGGATAGACAGCAAGATGAACAGGCAGATATTCATTGATGAACTTAGATTTTTACACTCCAATCTTTATGGAGAGGCTGCCTCAAAACTCAGAGACTTATACTTCAATCTTGATCTGCACAAAGATTCCCTGAGGAAAGTATATAGAAAACGCTGGTTCTTAAAGTTAAAAGGCTTTAAAGAAGTTGCCCAGTTGGATGTAAAAGATGCCAATGATTATATTTCAGAGTTCGTTAATCATAAGAATCCTATAATCAGGGTTGAAGCACAGGTGGCTCTGGTAAAACTTTCTGATGAAAATCCTCTGGGTTTTCTTGAAAATCTCAAATACACTTTGTCAGACTGGGAAATGATTAATATTTATGATACCCTGATCTATCATCAGATAAATATAGAATCGTTTGAGCCATGGCTTGAAAATCAAAATTATTCGGTGGTGGTATTTGCCCTGCGCATGATAATGCTTTTTAAGCATGTTGATGCAATGCCAAAAGTAAAACAACTACTTTTTCATGAACATCCCGAGATAAGGCTTGCTGCAGTTAAAGCGCTGAAACCGATGGAGTCAGAAGAATACATCTCCGATCTTATACAATTGTTCAGAGACGAAACTTATCGATTATCGGAAATAATCAAACAACACAAAGAAAACGAGAAAAACAAAAAGTTACCCCGTAAAGATGTCAGAAGTCTTGATGATCTTCTCCCCAGAAAAATAAGGTATGAAATCATTGATGCTCTGCAAACGGTTGTATCGGAGAAGGAACTCACTTTTCTTTCATATGTGGCAAAGGACCCCGACAATTCATTTGCGATCAGAATGCTTTCTTTAAGAACAATTTATTCTGTTCAGCCCCAGGGCAATGATGCACTTAATAGGTTAATGGAAGAAGAAGATGCCACTCTCAATACCATCATCACTAATGTAAAACAAACCTCCTGATTATGATTGAATTTTTCAGAACCCTTCAATATGTTATTGAGAATGGTATCATAATTATCACCATTTTTATTTTCGGTTCTTATGTTGCTCTGGCCATATTTTCAGCCTTATCGATGTTGCAATACATACGTAAAAACTCATATATAGACTATAAGGTTTTGCTATCATCGCCCCTGGCACCATCTATTTCAGTAATTGCTCCGGCCTATAATGAAGGGAAAACCATCATTGATAACATTCGTAGTCTCTTATCGCTTCACTATAACGATTTTGAAGTAATAATTGTAAATGATGGCAGTAAGGATGATTCCATGAAAAAAATCGTTAAAGCATATGATCTTGAACCTATTGATGTGCTTTATGAAGAAAAAGTTCCGACCAAAACCGTAAGAGCAGTTTATAAATCAAAAAATAAAGCATTTAATAAACTGGTTGTTATTGATAAGGAAAATGGCGGGAAAGCAGATGCGCTGAATGCCGGAGTCAATTTCTCGCAAAAAGAATATATTTCTGTTGTCGATGTTGACTCTGTTCTTGTTGAGGATGCATTACTCATTATGGCTAAGCCCTTTCTGGAGGAAACGGAAAGAAAGATCATTGCTTCGGGGGGAGTAATTCGTATTGCCAATTCATGCAAAATTGAAGAAGGCAGGATAACTGAGGTAAAATTGCCAAAAAAATTCATTCCCCGTGTGCAGGTACTTGAATACACAAGGTCTTTTCTGATGGGACGAATGGCATGGAGTAAGCTAAATGGCTTGTTACTTGTATCGGGTGCTTTTGGTATGTTTAGCCGTGAAATTGTACAAAAAGTCGGCGGGTACAATACCAATCTTGTGGGTGAAGATATGGAACTCATTGTAAGAATGAGGAGATATATGTCAGAACAAAAGGAGAAATACCGCGTAATTTACATTCCTGACCCTCTTTGCTGGACCGAAGTGCCTGCAACACTCAAAGTGCTTGGTCGCCAGCGCGACCGCTGGACCCGTGGTAATATGGAAAGCTTGTTCATGCACTTTAAGCTGTTTTTTAATCCAAAATATAAAACCCTTGGATTACTGGGGCATCCCTACTGGTTCTTCTTTGAATGGCTGGCTCCTATCATGGAGTTTATTGGCATTATTTACTTCATTATTATTGCCATTCTGGGAATTCCAAACTGGCCGTTTTTCTTCCTGCTTTTGGGTGTGATCTATTTATTTGCCGTTACTTTTTCGCATTATGCTATCCTTTTCGAAGAATTATCGTTTCACAGGTATAACCGAAAACGGGAAGTTATAAAAATGCTGTTTACAGCTATGCTCGAACCTGTTTTTTACCATCCTTTTATTCTTATTTTCAGCATCAGGGGTAATTTCAAATATTTCATCGGTGAGAAAACCTGGGGTACTATGGACAGGGTAGGATTTTCTGAAAATGAACAAAATGATGAAGATGATGAGAAAAGCCAACCTGATGCGGCAACAGCAAGCAGTCGGGTTGTTTAAGTGATTATTCTGATATGAATATTTAAGAAAGGCTCTTTGATGGCCTTTTTCTTTTTCATATGGCTTAGTTTATTGATGAAAAAGATGTGTCATAATAAAAAATACATTAGGTTTGCAAAAAAATGAATTTATGATATCATCTATGACCGGATTCGGCAAATCCATTTGCCACTTCAGGGATAAAACCATCAAAACAGAGATCAGGGCATTGAACAGTAAAAATCTTGATCTGAATATCAAAACTCCTGCTACTTATCGCGAAAAAGAAAGTAATCTGCGAAGTATTCTCAGTAGTGAAATGGAACGTGGGAAAATTGAATTGGTTATAACGCTTGAAGAAGCCGGTACACAAACCGGTTGCTATATAAATAAACCCCTCCTGATAAGGTATTACAAAGAGTTAAAAGATATTGCAAACGATTTGGAAATTAGTGTTTCTGATGATTTTCTGCCTGATTTGACCCGGCTTCCCGATGTATTAAAATCACAATCACAAGAACTGGACCCTGAAGAGTGGGAGGTCATAGAAAAATCGGTAAAAGAAGCTGTAAACCATGCAAATGAGTACAGGCAGTCGGAAGGTCTGCATCTGTTTGAAGACATTCTGAAAAGAGAAAATAAGATCAGAGAACTCCTTGACCTGATCAAACCCCTTGAAAATGAAAGAATACAAATTATAAAAGACCGTATTTACCGTTCTTTAAAAGAAATTGGTGAGAATGTAAAAGTAGATGAGAACCGTTTTGAACAGGAAATTATTTTTTATCTTGAGAAACTCGATATAACTGAAGAAAAGGTAAGGCTGAGAAAACATCTTGACTATTTCAATGAAACGCTTCGCAGTAAAGAAGCAGGGGGTAAAAAACTGGGGTTTATCTCACAGGAAATAGGGCGGGAAATCAATACTGTTGGCAGTAAAGCCAATGATGCTGCTATTCAGAAGATTGTAGTGCAAATGAAAGACGAACTTGAAAAAATCAAGGAGCAACTCATGAATGTGCTGTAAAATAAGTAAGTATTTTAACAAACCAGTGAATTATAATGGAAGGAAAACTTGTAATATTCTGTGCCCCGTCAGGTTCGGGGAAAACAACAATCCTAAGGGCTGTTTTACCCGAATTTCCAGAGCTTGAGTTTTCTGTTTCGGCTTGTAGCAGGCCTCCAAGAGAAGGTGAAGTGCATGGCAAGGATTATTATTTTCTTTCTAATGAGAAATTTCTAAAGAAAATTGATAAGGGCGAATTTCTGGAATGGGAAGAAGTATACTCCGGTAATTTTTATGGAACCCTTATTTCTGAAGTTGAAAGAATATGGCGCAAAGGGAAACATGTTATTTTTGATGTTGATGTCATTGGTGGTTTGAATATCAAGAAAAAATATCCTGAGAAATCACTGGCCATTTTCATTCAGCCGCCATCGCTCGAAGATCTCCGCAAAAGGCTTGGTGAACGTGGTACCGAAACGCCCGAATCGCTTGAAAAACGAATTAGTAAAGCAGAATATGAATTGGGGTTTGCTGATCAGTTTGATAAAAGAATTGTTAATGATGATCTGGATAAGGCTATCAGAGAAGTTAAAGAAGAAATAGCTGCTTTCCTTGGGTAATTTTTATTTAGATGAAGAATGAGTTCTTCAAAACAAAAAACAGGTTTATTATTCGGATCTTTTGATCCGGTTCATACCGGGCATCTGATAATTGCCAACTATATGCTTTCAATGGGTGGCCTTGATGAAATATGGTTTGTTGTTTCTCCGCAAAATCCTTTCAAACAGGAAAAACAAATAACCGATCAACAGGTAAGGAAGCAAATGCTTGAGCTTGCTGTTGCCGGTAATTCTGATTTCAAGGTAAGTGATATTGAATTCAGTATGCCCTCACCAAATTACACACACAATACGCTTAAAGTATTAATGGAGAAATTTACCGGGAAAGAGTTTGTATTAATTATAGGTACAGATAATCTGCAAGCATTTGACAAGTGGAAAAACTATGAAAGTATCCTTGAAATGGCGCATATTTGGGTGTATCCGCGGGTTGGTTATAAAGGCGAACGGTTTACAACACATCCGTCAGTGCGTATGACTGATGCACCTGTCATAGAAATATCATCAACCATAATTCGCCGGTCATTTGAGCAAGGCAGGCCGTTCAGGTATATGCTGCCCGAAAGGGTTTTTGAATACATCAATAAAAAAGGGCTTTACCGAGGATAAAGCCCTTTTTTTGAGAGGTTGATTCTTTTACAATCCAAATTCTTTTTTGAGTGTATCCACATAATCAAGCTTTTCCCAGGCAAAGAATTCCACATCCTTTACAAAAATTTTATTGCCGTTTTCCACTTCTTTTACCCTTGTTTCATGATCCTGGTACTTCACTTCAACTTCATTTACAAAGGGAGTTCTGCCGAAGTGGCCATAGGTACATGTGGGAAGGAATACAGGATTTTTAAGTCCGAAACGTTTTATGATCGCGTAGGGGCGTAAATCAAAAATGCCTTTGATTTTTCCGGCAATTTCCACATCTGTCATGTTTACTTTTGCAGTGCTGTAAGTATTTACATATAAACCCACAGGCTCAGCCACCCCAATAGCATAAGCTACCTGTACCAAAACTTCATCGGCAATACCTGCAGCAACCATATTTTTTGCAATATGCCTTGTAGCGTAAGCTGCTGACCTATCAACCTTGCTGGCATCTTTTCCGGAAAATGCACCGCCACCATGGGCTCCTTTGCCACCATAAGTGTCAACGATAATTTTTCTGCCTGTAACGCCGCTATCGCCATGCGGTCCGCCGATCACAAATTTACCTGTTGGGTTAACTAATAGGCGGAATCCATTGGTAAAGAGAGGCCTTATACGCTCGGGAAGAATATCAGCAGCGCGTGGAATAACAAATTTTTCAATATCGGTTTTGATTTTTTGTTGCATCTCCAGTTCGGCCTTTTTCTTTTCTTCTACCGATTTACCGGAAGGCAACACAAATTCATCATGTTGAGTTGATACTACGATGGTATCGATCCTTATTGGCTGGTGATTATCATCATATTCAACCGTTACCTGTGCTTTTGAATCAGGGCGAAGATAGGGCATAAGTTTTCCTTCCTTGCGTATGGCAGCAAGTTCCTGCAGCAGGATGTGGGATAGATCAAGCGGGAGAGGCATATATTCGTCGGTTTCGCGCGAAGCATAACCAAACATCATGCCCTGGTCACCAGCTCCCTGTTCCTCTTCTATCTCACGTTCAACTCCCTGGTTGATATCGGGTGATTGCTCATGAATGGCCGAAACCACTCCGCATGATTCTGCTTCAAATTTATATGCCGAATTGGTATAACCAATATCTTTTAAAACATCTCTTACCACGTTTTGAATATCGACCCAGGCATTGGTTTTAACTTCACCCGCACAAACAACCAATCCGGTGGTTACAAGAGTTTCACAAGCTACTTTTGATTGGGGATCCTGCCTGAGAAATTCATCAAGCAATGCGTCTGAAATCTGATCTGAAACTTTATCAGGATGTCCTTCTGAAACGGACTCGGAGGTAAATAAATAACCCATGTTCTTATATTAGAGTAAACAATAACAATTTTTTAGCGCTGCAAATGTACACATAAAAATTATTTTTAATTGTTTTATGCATTAAAAGTAAGTTTGCGAAATACCTGCTCAACAGTTTGATCTTCATATCCCATGGAGAGTAAAATCCAGTTTTTTTCTACTGCGAGTTTAAATACCCGGGCACGCAAATCTTCATCGCTGTTTACAAAAATTCTTACGGTAGTTTCATTATCCTGTTGCACCTCCACCACTCCTTTGATTTCTTTAATTTGCTCAAAATCGGCGGGCTGGTCAAATTCAGCTTTGATAATGCGGTTGGTGAGATTCAGAAGTTGAAGTTCACGGGTTGGAGCATCGGCAACTATTTTACCACGGTTAATGATTACAACACGATCGCATACTGCTTCTACTTCCTGCATGATATGTGTAGAAAGCAGTACGGTTTTATGTTTTCCTACTTCCCGAACCAGGTTGCGGATCTCCACCAGTTGATTGGGGTCAAGGCCCGATGTGGGCTCGTCAAGTATAAGCACTTCAGGATCATGTATAAGAGCCTGTGCAATACCAACCCGCTGCCGGTATCCTTTTGACAGTGCACCGATTTTTTTATGGTGTTCCAGTTCAAGCCCGGTTTGTTCAATCATTTCCTTTACACGTTGCTTTGTCCGGCTCCCCAGCTTATGTATACCGGCAACAAACTCAAGGTATTCACGCACATACATATCAGGGTACAGGGGATTATTCTCGGGCAGGTATCCAACAACACGCCTTACTTTCAGTGATTCCGATAATACATCATGCCCGAAAACTTTTACATCTCCTTCGTTTGGTGGTAAATAACAGGTGATAATTTTCATCATTGTGCTTTTACCTGCACCATTGGGCCCGAGTAATGCAACCACCTCACCTTTGTTAACCTGTATGGATACATCATCAAGTGCTTTTTGATCTCCATATTTTTTTGTGACGTTTTTGATCAGAATCGACATAAAGTTTCTGGTTTTAAAGGATATATCTTTTCGGGCTAAGGCGCGAAGGTAGCAATTTTTATTTTTTTTCTGCAGTCAAAATATCAAGAATCATGCTTGTACGTGCAGCACTGGTGGCATCACCCGGACATTTACCTTTGCCGGTGAGTTCCTTTACAATTGTTCGGATAAAATTTAACTGCACGTGCTGTGGCTTTTCGTGCCTGTAGTAATATAATTTGTTACCGGCAACCAGTTTTACCGGTGTAAATCCAAAACAGGAAAACTCAATCCTGCCTTTTTCACCATAGATGATCATTTTGTCTTCTTTCATATGATCAGGAGCAGCAAAATCCCAGAGTGCATCTCCGGTAGCTCCGCTTTCACAGATAAACCCTGCAGAAACAAAGTCTTCCGGTTCATATAATTTTCTTCTGTTGTATGCCAGTGAAGAGACTTTGTTAATGGGGCCAAGGATAAAATCAATAACATCTAGTTGATGGCACCCCAGGTCAAATATATAGCCGCCACCCGATATTTCGGGAATAACACGCCAGGGTAGTGGCTTTTTAAAGTCAACCGGATGGGGAGGAGTGAAAAATCTGATGGAAAAATGTACAGGTGCTCCTATGGTTCCTGCTTCGATTATTTCTTTCACCTTTCTGAAACCCGGTAAACTTCTCCGGTAATAAGCCACAAAAAGGGGCATGCCGGTTTCTTCAGACACCCTGATCATTTCAAGACATTCATCATAACTGGTTGCCATCGGTTTCTCAACATACACTGGCTTGCCTGCCCGCATAGCTTGTATGGCATAACCGGCATGTGATCCCGGGGGTGTGGCAACATATACAGCATTAACTTCAGGATCAGCAATCAACTGATCAGCATTATTGTACCATCGCGGAACATTGTGGCGCATGGCATAGTCTTTTGCTTTTGATCCATCACGTCGCATTACAGCTACAAGTGTTGATTTTTTTATCTTATTAAATGCCGGGCCGCTTTTTACTTCAGTTACATCCCCGCAGCCTATTATTCCCCATTTTATCATACAATTAGAATTTGGTTTTAAATGTATATTTAATCTGTTTGTCTGATTCAAAAACCGGCTTCTAAGTTAATCATTTCCTTTTTGATCAATTGATTGGATTTGGTTTGTACAATCTCCAATATTTTTTCTAATTTTATTTTTTTGTAATGGTAAAAAAGAAAGCTATTGAAAGGAGTAATTGTTAAATCTACCGGAAGCTGGTATAAAGTGTTGGCTGAAGATAATAATACGTATGATTGCCGGCTCCGTGGGAAATTTAAGATTGAAGGAAGCAGAGCAACTAATCCTGTAGCGGTTGGAGATAAGGTTATTCTATCGCTTGAAGAAGATGGAAAAACCGGTATCATCAGGGAAATCCTCGATCGCAAAAATCACATCATTCGCAAATCAACCAATTTAAGCAAAAAAAGCCAGGTAATTGCGGCCAACCTGGATCAGGCAGTTCTTATTGCAACATTGTATGTGCCCCGCACATCCACCGGTTTTATTGATCGCTATTTGGTAAACTGCGAAGCCTACAGTGTGCCCGCCGCAATTGTTTTTAATAAATGCGACATTTATGAAGGAGAGGAACAAGGCATACTTGATGAACTTTTTTCGGTATATGAGCCCCTGGGCTATAAATGCTTAACGGTAAGTGCCATTGAAGGAACAAACCTTGATAAATTTTCAGAACTACTTAAAGATAAAACAAGTTTACTTTCAGGTCATTCAGGTGTGGGAAAATCTACCCTAATAAATGTCATTGAACCCGGGTTGAACCTGAAAACCGATGAAATTTCGCTGACCCATTTCAAGGGAAAACACACCACCACATTTGCTGAAATGTTCAAACTTTCGCAGGGGGGATTTATTATTGATACTCCTGGTATTAAGGAATTTGGTTTGGTGGATTTTGAAGCGTGGGAGCTTTCTCATTACTTTCCTGAGATGAGGGAGGTGTTCAATCAATGTAAATTTGATAATTGCACCCACATGAATGAACCGGGCTGCAAAGTAAAGGAAAAAGTTGAATCAGGAGAAATAAGCAGTTCGCGCTACTACAATTATTTAAATATGCTTTCAGGAAGAGATACGAGGGGGAAAGGGTGAGAATTAGGTTAAGGTTAAGGTTAAGGTTAGCACTTAGATACCAATAATAAAAAAATACATATGCGAGCGGTAATACAAAGAGTAAAAGAATCGGCAGTAAAAATTGATGATAAAGAACATGCACGTATTGGTAAAGGTTTTTTGATTCTGCTGGGTATTGAAGAAGCCGACGGGAGTGAAGACATCGAATGGCTGTGTGGCAAGATTTCCAGATTAAGGGTTTTTGATGATGAAAATGGTATAATGAATCTTCCCATCACAGAAGCACAGGGAGAAATTTTATTGATAAGCCAGTTTACATTGCATGCCAGCACCAAAAAAGGAAACAGACCTTCTTATATTAAGGCAGCAAAACCTGAGACGGCAATACCTTTATACGATGAATTTACCAGGGAACTTTCAAAACAGGCAGGAACAGAAGTAAAAACAGGTGTTTTTGGTGCTATGATGCAAATATCGCTCATCAATGACGGGCCCGTTACAATAATCATCGATACAAAAAATAAGGAATAACCATGCAAATCAGTGAAGCCCAAAAAACAATTGACCGCTGGATCAACAGCACCGGAGTAAGATATTTCAACGAACTAACCAATATGGCCATGCTTACCGAGGAAGTGGGAGAAGTGGCAAGGATCATTGCACGCAGATACGGTGAGCAATCCTTCAAACCCGGAGAAGAGGATAAAGATCTTGGTGATGAACTTGCTGATGTGCTTTTTGTACTGATATGTATTGCTAATCAAACGGGCGTTGATCTTACTGAAGCTCTTGAGAGAAACCTCCGTAAAAAAACCCGGAGAGACAGTAAAAGACACCACGATAATAAAAAACTGAAACCCTGAAGAATTTCAATACAGGGTTTCAGTTTATTTTTTAATTTCTATCCCTGTCCGGGATCTGCAAATCTTTACTGATTCGGTATAATTTCCCCTAAATAAGGAACAAAGGTTTGTCAATAAAGCTATCATATACGGGCCTCAATCTTTGAGTATTGTAGTGCTTTTCAGTATCAACAAACTTTTTGGTGCTGGTAACAATATCCACCGGCATGTTGTCGTATCTTCCGTTTTTCAGGATTACGAGCCGCCCGTGAATACCTTTGAGAACCAGGTCAAGAGCAAGGTTACCGTATGCCATGGGTACGATTGAATCGATAGCATCAGGATCACCCGAACGAACCAGGTAACCGAGGTGCTGGAAAATCGTATCTATACGCTGACCTTTGTTAAACTGTGGTGAAACATCTTTGATTCTTGCAGAAACAGCATCACCAATTCCCCCTAATTTCGCGTGGCCAAACATATCTTTTTCCATGTTAGAGAACATCATATCTACTCCTTCAAAAGTTGCCCCTTCAGAAACCAGAACCACAGAGTAATTGCTCGGATTTTTCTTCCTGTCATATACCAGAAGCTCAGTAAGATGCTCTATTTTGAACTTATACTCAGGGATAACACAACGGTTGGCTGAGCCGGCCATGGTTGGAAGCAGAGCTGTAAACCCGGCATAACGTCCAAATACTTCAATAACCAGTATTCTTTCATGTGAACCTGCAGATGTACGAAGCAGATTGGTCATGTGAATGGTACGGGTAACACAGGTACTGAATCCAATGCAGTAATCTGTTCCCGGCACATCATTATCCATGGTTTTGGGGATAGCAACTACTTTTACCCCTTCCTGGTATAGCCTTACTGAATAACTCAATGTGTCATCTCCACCAATAGGGATCAGATAATCAAGGCCAATGAAATCAATATTTTTCAAAACCTCAGGAGTAAGGTCATTCATTTCCTTGTTGTATTTATCTTTGAGATGTTCCGGAACGTGCTTTTCAGGAATATGGCTGGGTCTTGTTCTTGAGCTGTGCAAAAACGTACCACCTGTACGCCCTGCTTTATTTACAATATCTTCGTTAAGTTCAATAAAATTGGCACTGTTGTCGGCTTTTTTATCGCGAACAATGTCAATCATTCCACCCCAGCCCCTGCGAATTCCTATTACGCGGTATCCTTCTCTTAATGCCCTTATGGTGATTGCTCTAATGGCAGGATTCAAACCAGGAACATCCCCTCCTCCGGTCAGAATTCCAATTGTGCCTTTTACTTTTTTTGTGTTCATTTTTTCCAAACTTTTAAATTAGTATTTGATTTTGATTTAGGATCTTGTCCGGGAGGACGATTTTCTCTTTTGCTTGTCATGCGGCGGTAAAAATACAAAAAAAAATCTTGTTTGTGGATTGATGCAAATGGTTTTAAGTATGCATTCAAAAAACCTTTTAGCATAAATAATACCTGAAAATAAGTAACTTTGCACCCCTTTTAAACTGAATAACAGAAGTATTATGGCAAATATTGTTGCACTGGTGGGCCGGCCCAATGTGGGTAAATCCACTCTTTTTAACCGTCTTACACAAACCCGTATGGCTATTGTTGATTCAACAGCCGGCGTAACACGTGACAGGCATTACGGAAAATCTGACTGGAACGGACTGGAGTTTTCTGTCATTGATACAGGCGGATATGTGCTGGGAAGCGACGATTCATTTGAAGAAGAAATACGTAAACAGGTACAAATCGCTATTGAAGAAGCTTCTGTTATTTTATTTCTTGTTGATGTAATGGAAGGGGTAACCCCAATGGATGAAGATGTAGCAGATATCCTTCGCCGATCAGGTAAGAATGTAATGGTAATAGCTAACAAGGCAGATAACAACAAACGCCTGGAAGCCCTGGGTGAATTTTACAGCCTGGGTTTGGGCAATGTGTACGGAGTATCATCTATCAATGGAAGCGGTACAGGTGATTTGCTCGATGATCTTGTTGCTACTCTTGAAAAGATCCCTTTGGAAGATGTGGATGATATCCCCAAATTTGCTGTAATTGGCAGGCCCAATGTGGGCAAATCCTCACTCATAAATGCCCTTACCGGGCAGGAAAGGAATATTGTAACAACCATTGCAGGCACAACACGCGATAGTATTTATACACGCTATAACAGTTTTGGGTTTGATTTCTTTCTGGTTGACACCGCAGGGCTAAGAAAAAAGGGAAGGGTGCATGAAAATATAGAGTTTTATTCTGTTATGCGTTCAATAAGGGCCATTGAAAATTCTGATGTATGCCTGGTACTCATTGATGCTTATGAAGGACTGGAAGGACAGGATGTAAACATCTTCAGTCTTGCCACACGAAATAACAAGGGAGTTGTTATTCTTGTAAACAAGTGGGACCTTATTGAGAAAGATCACAAAACCATTCTCGAATTTGAAGAGCGCATCAAAAGAAAGATAGCACCTTTTACAGATGTACCCATAATTTTTATATCGGTTACCAAAAAACAAAGGGTAATAAAAGCGCTTGAAGCTGCTGTGAAGGTTTACAAGAACCGCACGCAAAAAATACCCACTAGTAAGCTCAACGAATTGCTGCTCCCCATCATTGAAAAAAATCCGCCACCTGCTGTTAAGGATAAGTATATCAGGATAAAGTATGTAACGCAATTGCCCACACATTATCCGACCTTCGCATTTTTCTGTAATTTGCCACAGTATGTAAGAGATTCTTATGAACGGTACCTTGAAAACCAGATTCGTAAAAACTGGGACTTTACCGGAGTGCCAATCAGAATATTTTTCAGAAAGAAATAGATTTAAGATTTACAGGTGTAAAATTTGGAAGCAGTAAGAATAGATAAATATTTGTGGTCGGTCAGGCTTTTTAAAACCAGAAGTCAGGCTACTGATGCATGCCGTGCCGGCAAGGTAAAAATTGATGGCGATGCGGTAAAAGCTTCCAGGGAAATTAAAGCCGGACAGGAAATCACCATACACCTTGGGCTTATAACAAGAACTATTAAGGTGATTGAGGTTCTGCAAAAAAGGGTAGGGGCAAAACTTGTTCCTGAATATATGCAGGATCTTACTCCTGAAGAAGAATATCAAAAACTTGAAATGATAAAGCAAAGCCCTTTTGTAAAAAGAAAAGGGCGCCCCACAAAGAAAGAGCGCCGCGATATGGATGAATGGTTCGGATGGGACGAGTAATTACTGTCCCCCTTTACCAATGGCTTTTACAATAAAACCAATCTCACGCAGATGACTGCGATTGAGAATATTCCTCCCGTCAAATAGGAATGCCGGCTTTTTCATCTGATCAAATATCCTTTGCCAGTCGTACGTTTTAAACTCATCCCATTCGGTAATTACTGCAATGGCATGTGCATCTTTACAGGCTTCGTAAGGATCGGTATGTACAGTAAGCATTTTTTTATTCTCCTGTGCAGGCCGGGTTTGCAGGTAGTTCAGATCGGCGTACATTTTGTTTGCTGGTACCTGTGGATCATACACGCTTACTTCAGCAAGATCACTCAGCAGATCATCGGCAATATAAATGGCAGCGGATTCGCGTGTATCGTTGGTGTCCTTTTTAAAAGCCCATCCCAGCAAAGCGATTTTTTTGCCTGATACGGTATTAAAAAGGGTATGGATAATATTTTGTGCAAACCGCCTTTTCTGATAGTCATTCATAATAATAACCTGTTCCCAGTAAGCTGCTACTTCAGGCAAACCAAAATATTCGCATAAATAAACCAGGTTTAGAATATCTTTCTGGAAACATGAGCCCCCGAAACCTACAGATGATTTTAAAAATTTCGGACCAATCCGCGAATCAGTGCCAATTGCATAGGCCACCTCATCCACATCGGCACCGGTTGCTTCGCAAAGGGCAGAAATGCTGTTGATGGATGAAATGCGTTGTGCCAGAAATGCATTGGCAGTGAGTTTACTAAGTTCTGATGACCATAAATTGGTTTGGATAATATTTTCGCGTGGCACCCAATGTGCATATATACCGGTAAGTGCATTGATGGCCTCCAGACCTTCAGGGGTTTGGTCTCCGCCGATCAGAACCCTGTCGGGTTCCTGCAGATCTTTTACTGCAGTGCCTTCGGCAAGAAACTCGGGGTTTGATAAAACCTGGAATTTTATTCCGTTCGTGTGTTCTTTTAAAATGGTTTTTATTGATTCGGCTGTTCTTACCGGTAAAGTTGATTTTTCTACTACAATTTTGTCGGTTGTGCTTACCTCGGCAATCTTCCGGGCACTCAGTTCAACAAATTTAAGGTCAGCAGCACGCCCTTTGCCAACACCATAGGTTTTGGTAGGTGTGTTAACACTCATAAAGATCATTTCCGATTCGCGAATGGCTCCTTCGATATCTGTGCTGAAAAAAAGATTACGATCTCTTGCTTCTTTAACCACTTCAAGCAAACCCGGCTCGTAAACCGGCAGATCATTAGTTTTCCATGCAGCAATTCTTTCGGCATTGATATCCACAACAATAACTTTTATTTCAGGACATTTCTGAGCTATTACAGCCATTGTAGGGCCGCCAACATAACCGGCTCCAATGCAGCAAATGGTTTTTATTTTTGTCATAATAAGATTTTTTTTATTGAACAGCTGATGTTATATATTTCAAAAAGCTCCGCAAAGATATCAATAATATCGACAAAACAATAAAAGGAATGGCCTGCCGTAAATAATTATTTTCATGTAAAACTACGAAAATAAAACAGGGCAAGCAATGGAGTAAGTACGAACTATTTTAAATATTGATATATCTTATCAGGCGTGTTCCTTAACTTTTTGATTATATATTCTTTCAATTACCGGCTCGTACACTTTTAGCAAATGAGAACGGCGAAGTTTAAGGGTAGCGCTAAGTTCACCGGTTTCCACTCCCCATTCATGATCCGTTAACTCAAATTTAACGATTCGTTCATAGTCGCCAAAAAATTTGTTGTAGTGGTCTACTTCTTTCTGGTAACGTTTCCTGATCCCGGGCAATGCAACCATTTCGCTATTTGTAGTATAAGGTATCCCTTTTACGGCACACCAGTTTTTCAGGTGGTTGAAGTCGGGAACGATAAGAGCAGCAGCAAATTTCTGGTTTTCCCCCAAAATGAGAATCTGGTCAATGAAAGGGGACTCCTTAAATTTATTTTCCAGTACCTGGGGTGCAATATATTTTCCGAATGAAGTTTTGAATATCAGTTTTTTACGGTCGGTAATGCGCAGCTGGCCTTCGGGTTCGATACGCCCGATATCACCGGTATGTAACCACCCGTCTTCATCTATCACCTCGCGCGTGAGCTCTTCATCTTTAAAATAACCTTTCATAATTCCGGGTCCTTTTACCAGTATTTCTCCGTCTTCTGCAATTTTCACCCGGGTATTTTTCAGGACAGGCCCTACGGTTCCATACTTAATACCATTGGGGCTGAAATCATTTACTGCTATAACAGGCGATGTTTCGGTAAGTCCGTATCCTTCAAGGACTCTTATTCCCACAGCCCAGAAAATCCTGTTCAAACGGGGCTGTAATGCTGCACCACCAGAAACAACAATATCGGTGTTTTTTCCCAGTGCATCTTTCCATTTGCTGAAAACCAGTTTCCGGGCAATTTTTAATTTCAATGCATACACAGGATTTCTTTTCTCTTTCTGGTATTCGTAATCCAGACCCACGCTGTTGGCCCAGAAAAAGATTGCCTTTTTTACTCCTTTCAGGCTTCTGCCTTTGGCAATGATCTTATCGTATACTTTTTCAAGTAACCTTGGAACGGTGGTAAAAACATGCGGATTAACCTCTCTGAGCGATTCAGCAATAAGGGCCATATTGGAAACATAATACATGGAAAGACCTTTATAAAGCAGCATGTAATTCATCATTCGCTCGTATATATGGCATAAGGGGAGAAAACTTATGGCACGATGTTCAGGGCCGAATGGCGGAATGTGAGAAGTAGCATGGATGTTGCTTATGATATTATCATGTGAGAGCATTACTCCTTTGGGTACCCCGGTAGTTCCACTGGTATAAATAATGGTTACCAGATCGTCGGGCTCTATAGAATCTTTGATCTGCTGTAATTTTTCGGGTTGCGGATTTTCCTTCCCCAGTTGTATGATCTCATTCAAATGCTGAACCCCGAAGAGATTTTTGAAAGTATATACAGCTTTAAGTCCGGGAATTTTGGGTACAATTTCTTTTATTCTTTTGTACATTTCCTCACCCGCAACAAAAATATAGGTTACTTCGGCGTGTTGCAATATGTACTCATAATCCTGATCACTTATGGTGGGATATATGGGAATGTGAATTGCACCGGTCTGCTGAATGCCCATGTCGAGTATAGTCCATTCAGGGCGGTTGAAGGTTATAGATGCAATTTTATCACCCTTATCCACTCCAAGCTTTAACAGCCCGTAGCTTATATTGTCACTTATCTCCCTGAATTCTTTTGTTGAATATGTTTTCCATACTCCTTCATCTTTTCCTGCAAGGGCGTCTGATTTATCCGGGCATAATTGCTCGTATCTTTCCAGCAGGTCAAAAAGTCTGGTTATTTCCCTCATGGTTTTTGATTTACTGTGTTTTAATAAGAAAAAAGGTTGTTCCCCGATGCCGGCATCTGTAAACATATGTTTAACCGACTGGTTGCGAAATTATGAAAAAAACAATATAAACCCTGAAAAAATCTAAAATATTTAACTTTTTACATAGGTTTTTCAGGGAATATTAAAAAAAGAGGCTGCATAAAAGTCTTTAATCAACCGGTTGCTATAACTGTAAGAACTTTAAGCAATTTGCAATATAGCTTTTGTTTTACAGGCTTAATAACCGGAAGGAACTTTTTATACAGCCTCCCCTAACAAAGACGTATTGATTATTTTTTACTCATTTCATAAAAATATTTATAAAACCATGGAATGGTTTCAATACCCTTATAAAATTGCTCGAGAGCATAATTTTCATTGGGTGAGTGGATTGCATCGGAGTCGAGGCCAAATCCCATAAGGATGGATTTGGTTCCTAAAACTTTTTCAAATAATGAAATAATTGGGATGCTACCCCCGCTTCTCACCGGAATGGGTTTTACTCCGTAAGTTGTTTCATAAGCTTTGCTTGCTGCCCGGTATTCAACCGTATTGGTTGGTGAAACATAACCTTCGCCACCATGAAGAAATTCCACTTTTACCTTAACGGTTTCAGGAGCAATAGCTTCAAAATGATTTTTAAAAAGCTGTTCAATTTTCTTTGATTCCTGATGCGGTACAAGCCTCATACTAATTTTTGCATAGGCTTTTGATGGCAAAATGGTTTTGGCACCTTTTTCGGTATAACCACCCCATATGCCATTCACATCAAGGCTGGGTCTTATTCCTGTTCTTTCCATGGTTGTATAACCCTCTTCGCCATTTTCTGCAGCAATATCAATATGCTTTTTAAACTCATTAAGATCAAAAGGTGCACGGGCCATTTCTTCACGTTCTTCTTTGCTCAATTCTTCCACATCATCATAAAAACCCGGTATTGTAATCCGTTTCTTTTCGTCTTGCAGCGATGAAATCATATCGCAAAGCACATTTACCGGATTATCCACGGCACCCCCATATAACCCCGAATGCAGGTCGTGGCTGGGCCCTGTAACTTCAATTTCCATGTATGCCAGCCCGCGTAATCCTGTTGTAATAGAAGGTGTTTTGGGGCCAAGCATGGATGTATCTGATACCAGAATTACATCTGATTTCAGCTTCTCCTTATTTTCTTCACAATACTTGCCTAAGCTGGGCGAACCAACTTCTTCTTCGCCCTCAATCATAAATTTCACATTGCAGTTAAGTTGATTTGTTTTCAGCATGTATTCAAAGGCCTTGAGATGCATAAACATCTGACCTTTATCATCATTGGCTCCGCGGGCATAGATTCTGCCGTTTCGTATTTCGGGTTCAAACGGAGGGCTATCCCAAAGGTCAAAAGGTTCGGCAGGTTGTACGTCGTAATGCCCGTAAACCAAAACTGTAGGAAGAGAAGGATCAATTGTTTTTTCTCCGTAAATAACAGGGTGTCCTTCAGTTTCCATTACCTCAGCATGATCGGCTCCATCTTTCACAAGCTTGTCTTTTATCCATTCAGCTGCCTTGTACATATCTTGTTTGTGCGATTCTTTTGAACTTACAGAAGGTATTCTTATCAGTTCGAAAAGTTCATCAAGGAAACGGTCTTTGTTCTCTTCTATGTACTTTTTTACGTCGTTCATAATTTTGTTTTTAAATTGAATGATAGGGTTTTTTGTAAATTTGTTTTTAGTCAAATTTCATCGAATATATCCGACAATTTTTAAATTAGCTTTAAAAAAAATTATTATGTTTACATTGAATGTAAGCAAACCTACATAAATTTTTAGAAAAAAGCATAACACTCGAAAAAAAATATAGGCCTGTTGATTGTAAACCTAACCTGAAATTGACTGCTGTTTTGTTGTCAGTTCAAAAAAAATTGCAATTTGAATCCAAGGGTATTAATTTTTTTTATATAGGCCGATTCAACAGGTTTACCTAATTTACCGGATATGTGGAAAAATATTTTCTTGCAAAAAAAGAACCCTGCCCGATGGCTTGCCACTTTGTACATTTTTTTGGGAAGCCTTTGGATTTTGTTTTCTGATACACTGGTAGCTTTCCTTTTCAGTGAACCGGAGATAATTACCAGGGTTCAAACATACAAAGGATGGGGTTATGTGATTGGAAGCGGCGCCCTGATTTACTTTGTTGTTTCAATCATAGTTGCTGATTTACGCAAAGCCAAAATCAGTATTCTGGAAAATGAAGAACTTCAGCAGGATCTTTTCGAAAGGCTTCATCAACCTATGTGGCAATGCGACAGCAAGGGCCATTTTATTTATGGTAACAGGCAATGGTTTCAGCTTACCGGTTTGTCACCTGCCGGAAATATTCCGCTTGAATGGGTTGAAGTTATACATCGTGATGATAAACCTTTTTGTATTGATAAATTTTCGAAAGGATTGATTGAACAGAAAGCCTTAACACTGGAGTACAGGATTATTGATAAAAATAAGCAGCTCCGCTGGATGTTCAATTCATGCATCCCGCAATATGACAAAGGGGGTGCTTTTAAAGGGTTTATTGGGTTTTTATATGATATCAGTGAAAAAAAACAACTTGAAGAAAAATACAAATACAGCTCACGCAGGTACGGTTATCTTTTTGACAATAACCCGCATGCAATGCTGGTTTATGATTTGCAGGATCTGCAGATTATGGAAGTAAATAAAGCTGCCTGTTTGCAATACGGTTACTCAGAAGAAGAAATGTTGAATATGAGTATTACAGATCTGCGTCCTCCTTCAGAGATACCTGCATTTATGGAACACTTATCAGGCCCTTTACCCGAATACCAGCGAAGCAGTGGCTGGCTCCACAGAAGAAAGGACGGGAGTACCTTCAATGCAGAAATTATTGGCCATAGTTTGCCTGTTATGAAAGACAGGAAAAGCAGACTCGTGATCATTAATGACATTACCGAACAGGTGCTGGCTTTTAAAACTGCCAAAGAAGGTGAGCAAAGATTTCACAGTATTTTTAACTACTCTCCTTATGCTGCATTAATTCTTGATGAGAATCTAAGGGTTTTACAAATTAATAAGTCGGCATGCAGTATTCTGGGTGTTAAATGTAAAAATCCCGGAATATTTCAATTGCTTGATGTTGTGGCACAAAACTCACTTGAGCTGATTACATCAGAGATTGAAACGCTTTCACAGTATAAGCCCGTTTTGGGGGAGGCAGATTTTATACGGATCAAAGGAGATGTTTTCAGGGCGCAATACCATGCCCTTAGTTTTCAGGAAGCCGGTAAACAAAAATTCTTTTTTTCATTTATCGATATTGACGATAAGCACCGTATGCAGCTTACCCTGCAGGAATCAGAACGTATTAACGCTACATTGGTAAGTAACCTGCCCGGTATGGCGTATCGCTGCCGGAATGATGAAAACTGGACCATGCTGTTTGTAAGCATGGGGGTTGAGAAATTTACAGGTTATAAAGCATCTGATTTAATGCACAATAATTTTATTTCCTATGAAAATATTATTTATCCTGATGACAAGCATTATGTAAGGCAAACAGTACAACAAGCCATTGACTCGAAAAGGAAATACGAAATCCAATACAGGATAATAACCCGTTCAGGAGTCGTTAAATGGGCATGGGAACAGGCACATGGAGTTTATGGTATAAATGATGAACTGAGGTATATCGAAGGGTTTATTATTGATATAACGGAAAGAGTGAAAGCAGAAGAGTTAATCAAAGAACAGGTTATTGAATTAAAACGGGTGAATGCCGAGTTGGAAAGGTTTTCATATACCGTTTCTCATGACCTGCGCAGCCCGCTGGTTACAATAAAAGGATTTCTTGGTTTGCTCAGGGAGGATATTGCAGATGAAAATAAAGATGAAGTTAATGAAAGCATCATGCGTATTGAAAATGCCACCGATAAAATGCATCAATTGCTGGAAGATCTTCTGCAGCTATCACGGATAGGACGAACAGTAAATCCTTATGAAAAGTTTTCAATGACCACTGTTGCCGGAGAAGCAAAAGAGCTGTTATATGCACTCATCAAAGAAAAAAAATGTAAGGTTGTTATACAGGAAAACATGCCTGAAGTATTTGCAGATAAATCGAGAACACGCGAAGTTTATCAAAATCTTATAGAAAATGCGGTTAAATTTTCTGACACAGATGAACAACCGTTGGTTGAAGTATTTTCTGTAAATCGAAACGGGATGGATATTTTTTGTGTCAGAGATAATGGAATTGGAATTCCCCAGGCCTATCATGACAAGGTTTTCGGGCTTTTTAACAAGCTTGATAACAGTAGTTCGGGTACCGGTGTGGGGTTGTCACTTGTAAAGCATATAGTAGAAAATCACAAAGGAAAAATTTGGGTTGAGTCGGATGGCCAAAATTCAGGTACATTATTCTGTTTTACGTTAAACACGGAAAATTAATTCATGTAAATTGCATAGTTTTATCTGTTGAACTTTAACAGAAATCCGAAGACGTATTTCAGAATATTAAAACCGAACCCCGCATTTACTGCCAGTCAGATAAACAAAGGGGTTATGAGATCAGGGCCATGTTGACCAAAAGTATTATTATCATTGAAAACAATAAGGAACATGCAGGCCTTATTGTTTCTGCCTTTAAAGGTTGTAAAGAATCATTTGATATAAAAGTATTTTATTCATCAAAACATCTCATCAATAAGTTAAAAAATGGAAATAATGATGTAATAATTTGCAGCACACACTTTTCTGAAGAGATAAGCAATGATATTTTATCAAATAATAGTTTTCAAAACATAATCCCCGTAATCTTTCTTTCCGACAAAAAAAACACCAGACTAAAAAACAGATTATTGAAAAATGGGGCGTATAATTTTTTCGAAAAAAGCCCTGAACTGTTTGCTTTTTTACCCGAATTCGCACTGATTGCCCTGCGTGAGTTTGAAAGTCGTGCTGCCAGGAGAACCGCCGAGTTCCAGCTTCTTCAGATCCAGAACAAATATCAGATGGTAACAGAAAATATCAATGATGTGATCTGGGAGCTCAGTCTTGATTTAAAAAATTATCTTTTTGTCAGTGATTCCATCAGTTGGTTTCTGGGCTATGAACCGGGGGAGTTTCTCATACAAAATTTCATTGATATCATTCATGAAGAAAGTATGGAGGAGATCAATATCCTGAAAATATCTGTTGCCAGACAGTTGAAGCAGGGAAAAGATCCGCGCTCAGTACTCATTGATCTTGATGTAAAGTTTATACACAAGGATGGTAGTTTACGCTGGGGTAAGGTGAGAGGATTTCTTGTTTCAAATGAAAAAAATGAAGTGCTGGCAATATGCGGTATCACCCAGAATATTACCCGGCAAAAAATTGCAGAAAAGCAATTGAAAATTCAGGAGACTTTTTTCCAAAGTCTGATTGAACAGGCCCCACTGGCGATTGCCATATTAGATACCGATGACAGGATTCAGCAGGTAAATGACCAGTTCTTAAAAATGTTCGGATATACAAAGCGTGAGTGCTTGAATGCCAGGTTGAATGAACTTATTGTGCCTGATGATTTGCATGAAGAAGGCGAATATCTTTCACGGGTGGTGGCAGAGGGCGAGTACATGAGTACCGAAACAATGCGTAAGGATAAGTCAGGCAACCTGATTGATGTTCAGATACAGGGTAAAATGGTTACACTGAACGAATCGCAGCTGGGTGTTTTCGGTATTTACCAGGATATATCCAAAAGAAAGCATTATGAGAAACGTCTTCAGCAACTCTCCGAACGACTTTTGCTTGCAACAAGTTCTGCATCTATAGGTATATGGGATTATGACCTTATGACCCGGAAACTGGTATGGGAATCGGAAATGTTTACACTGCATAATATTGGAAAGCAGGCTATAATAAATCCTATGCAGGAGTGGGAAGCAGTTGTGCTGGAGGAAGATAAAGAAAAGCTCAACTTCATTTTTAACCGGGAGTTACCCGAGAGTGAAAATTTCCAGACAGTTTACCGGATAATGCACCCCGATGAAAAAATAAAACATATACGCTTGTTTGCAAGTATCTATTTTGATGAGCATGATAAACCCTCCCGACTGGTGGGTTGTTGCTGGGATATTACCAACGAAGTGGAAAACGCAGAACTTAACAAAAAGATAGAAATATCTGCCAGGGTAGCAGATATCAAACAACAATTTCTGGCCAATATGAGTCATGAAATTCGTTCTCCCATGACGGGAATCCTGGGTATGATAGATTTGTTAATGCGCACTCATCTCAATGATCAGCAAAAGTTTTATGTTGAAACCATAAGAAAGTCATCCGATGGTCTGCATCAAATCGTGAATGATATTCTCGATCTGTCAAAAATTGAAGCAGGTAAAATGATGATTAAACCTGCGCATTTCAACCTTCGGGATTCGGGTAATACACTTTACAGTTTATATCATGCCATTGCTGAGCAGAAAGGTCTTGATTTTGTGTTTTATTTTGATGACGACCTGCCTGAGAAAGTTTTTGCTGATGAAAACCGGATCGGCCAGATCATATCCAACCTGCTTTCCAATGCCATTAAATTTACATCTTCGGGTTATGTAAAACTTTTTTATGATATGTTTGACGAGGATAAAAATTCAATCACCCTTAAAATAAGTGTATCTGATACCGGTATAGGTATCCGCAACAGCGACAGGAAAAATCTTTTCAGCATGTTTTCTCAACTTGATAATTCCGATACCCGCAATTATGAAGGTACAGGGCTGGGGCTTTCCATTTCCGACAGGCTGGCGCAACTGATGAATGCAACTATTGATGTGGAAAGTGAGCCGGGCAAGGGGAGTGTGTTTAGTCTTATTGTAAAATGCCCCAAAAAATCGATCAAAGAAAAGCCTGTTTCTGTGAAAGAAAAACTGAACTTAACAAACGGTGAAGAATTCAATTTTAACGTGTTGCTTGTGGAGGATAAAGTAACCAATCAAATGGTAATTTCTTTAATGTTCTCTGAGATTGGCTGTAATGTTGATCTGGCAAGCAACGGAAAAGATGCGCTGGAAAAAGTAAATCCCGGTAAACATGATTTCGTTTTTATGGATATACAAATGCCGGTGATGGACGGTATGAAGGCATCGGAAGAGATCAGAAGAATGCACGAAGATGCAGAACTGCCATTGATTATAGGCTTAAGTGCCAAAGCCATGGAAGGCGATGCTGAATATTACATTTCAAGGGGTATGGATGATTATCTTACCAAACCTGTTACCACCGAAATACTGCAAAATTGCCTGAAGAAATGGAGCCCCATGGTCAGGAAAAAGAAAACGGTAAAAGAGTAGTATCTATACTTCGGGTATTTCCTGCCCTACAATTTTTGCTGAAGCCAGACACAAAGGAATGCCACCACCGGGGTGCACACTGCCACCTGTAAAAAACAGATTTTTATATTTTCTCCTGAAATTCGGATGCCGTAAAAACGCAGCAAACCGGCTGTTGGAGCTTGGCCCGTAAAGTGAGCCTCTGAAAGATCCCGTTTTTTCTTCAATGGTTCTGGGGTCTGTCATGTGTTCAAATTGTATATGCTTTTCAATATCCACATTAAGCACATGATTGATCCGGTTAATAATGTTGCGGCGGGCATCAGCAATCATGCTGTCCCAGTTCTGCCCCACATTTTCGGGTACATTGATCATTACATACCAGTTTTCGCTGCCTTCAGGAGCATCTCCTTCAACCACCTTTGAACTGATAAAAAGATAAACGGTAGGATCGGGACTGATGGTTCTGCTTTCAAACAAATGACTGAACTCCTTACGGTAATCATCGGAAAACAGAATATTATGTACATCCAATTCAGGAAAAGTTTTGTCAACACCCCAGTAGAAAATGAGTGCAGATGTGGAGCGCTGGGTTTTCAGCGGCGAACGGGGCGGCTTATGATCAGCAGGCATTAGCTTGCGGTAAAGGGTATCCACATCCACATCGCTCACCACAAGATCATATTTCTCAATTTTATCATTTGCCCTGATGGCCTTAATTCTTTTTTCTTCAATAATAATTTCCTGTACAGGCGTATTGTACAAAAATTTCACACCTTTCCGCTCTGCCAGTTTCGCCAGCGACTCTATTATGCTGTACATGCCACTTTCGGGGAAAAAGGCTCCGATGTTATGCTCAAGGTGTGCAATAATATTTAGTGTGGCAGGCGTTTGATAGGGGTCAGAGCCGTTGTAGGTAGCATAACGGTCGAAAAGCTGAACGATGCGCGGATGCGAAAACCATTGCGTGTTTTTTTTGTGCATGCTTGTAAAAGCATCCAGTTCATGCACCTGTAACAGCGATTTTCTGAAGTTCGGTGTGGTGAAATTTTTGAACTTGTGCAAAGAGTTGAACATGAAAATATCGGCGGTTACATCGTAAAGTTTGCTGCTTTTTTTAAAAAAACCATGAATACTTTTTTGGGATACTCCGGTTACCTCTTCAATCTCCCTGGCGAAGCTTTCCGTTTCCTGCCAGGCATTTACGATAGTGCCATCATCCCAGAAATATTTACAGGATGTATCCAGCTTATTATATCTGAAATGATCTTCGGGTTTTTCGCCGAAAAGCTGAAAAAGTTCATCCACCTGGTTGGGAAGGGTAAAAAGAGAAGGCCCGGTATCGAAACGAAATCCTCTGTCCCTGATCTGCGATATCTTTCCACCGGGTATGGCTGCCTGTTCATATACCGTAACCTCATAGCCTTTTGCTGCCAGTCGCAGTGCGCTACCGATTCCGGCAATTCCTGATCCTATGATTGCTGCTTTTTTCAATCTTCTGAATTCAATTTGTTATACCACATTTATTTCATTTTGTATGTAGCATCTTGCTAATAACATCATTTTCCGTGAATTGGGAATACGGAAGCGTTTTTCCAGCAAGGCATCGGGTTCTGCTCCACGTATCTTCTCCAGTAGTTTCAGGTAGTAGCTGTAGGCAAGAAACACTCCCAGCCGTACATCTTTTCGCAATAACTTAATTCCTGCGTAAGCTTCTTTAAAATCCTGGTCAATTTCTTCTTCAATATCCTTTTTCATGCTTACATCAAAATTTTCAAAGTCCACTTCCGGAAAATATACCCTTCCCCTGTCATGATAATCGGAAAGCATATCGCGCAGAAAGTTTACCTTCTGAAAAGCTTCGCCCAGCTTGCGTGCAGGGTATATCAGGCTTTTATAACCTTCATCATCACCATGATAAAAAACCCGAAGGCACATAAGGCCGATCACTTCGGCCGATCCGTAAATGTAGCGGTGGTACTCCTCGCGGTTGTAGCGGTCTTTGTACAGGTCAAGCTCCATGCTGTAGAGGAATGCATCAATGTGCTCCCGCTCAATTTTGTACTCGTTTACCGCCCATTGAAAGCTGTGCAGTATAGGATTGGTACTGAAACCTCTTTCAATGGCATCATAGGTATCTTCCGTAAAGCGGATCAGCAACTTTTTTTTATCCTGATCGTGGAAGGTATCCACGATTTCATCGGCAAAACGCACAAAACCATAAATGGCATATATGGCGGGCCTGAA
>JBHEOF010000001.1:29278-96138 GCA_046261715.1 Bacteroidales bacterium | reverse complement strand
TCCATACTCCCATAGAAAAAGATGTGGAATAGTTTAAAGTGGTGCGCTTGCTGCATTCCAATGCATTACGCGTGTAAAAGTCCATATTTTTTCATGATTCGTTCAACAACCAGTTGTGAGCTTATTACCGCCATGGGCAGCCCTGTGCCGGGCAGGGTACTTGCTCCCACATAAAACACATTCGGGAATTTTTCATCAAAATTTTTGGGTCTGAAACTACCGATCTGGTTCAGGTCGTGCCCCAGCCCCAGGCCGCTTCCCTTATATAAATTAAATGCATCGCCCCATTCAACCGGAGTCATAATGGTTTGTGAAACAATATGTTTTTTCAAATCAATTTTCATTCGATGCGAAAGGTCGCTGATGATACTGGCAGCAATCTTGTCCCTGTCTGACCAGTCGGGTTTATACCGCAGATCGGGCACAGGGCAAAGCACAAATAAAGCTTCCATGCCTTCGGGTGCGCTGGCCGGGTCGCTGCGCGAAACCACATTCACATAGTAATAAGGCTTTTCAAAGGTGATGGAATTCTTGAAAACTTTCTTTGAATACTCTTCAAAATTGTCGCCCAGGTAATAATTGTGCAACGGTACTTCGTCAATTTTTCGGTCAATACCCAGGTAAAGGGTAAAGGGGGCCAGGGTCCAGCGCATGTTATCCAGTTTTTCTTCTGAGAAAGCCGGCCGTTTAAAAATTTTGCCCCTGAAAAATGCAGCATCGCTGTTTACCACATACACATCGGCAGTCCATTCCTTGCCGTTCTGATCGGTGAAAGATTTCAGCCGGCCCTTTTCTTCGGTATAATCAACAATTTCTGTATTGAGATGTATATTGATATCCTTTTTCTTCATCTCATTTACAAGTCCTTCAACAATTTTATACATGCCGCCCTCTACATTGTGATAACCATCATGCACCAGTTCGGTGTATGAAAGGAGGGTATAAATGGCAGGAGTATCATAGGGGGTGGCACCCAGGAAAAAAGCCACCAGTGAAAAGATCTCTTTCACCTCGCGCGAATCAAAATGCTGATCCAGTTCACCCCAGACCGACCTCCACATCTTGGGGAGGTACTTGGGTGGTACTGTAGCCATAGCAAGCAGATAATCGAAAAGATTATCATAATTGCGCTTCAGGATCTTATATTCCACATCATGAAAGAATTTGCCCCCCGAACGCAGAAAATTTCCCATCTTACGTTTAAAATCGGGCTCAATCTTTTCAAACTCTTTGGCCAAAAGGTCAAGGTCTTTATGGATGAAATACTTCTTATCTGATCCCCTGAAGCTGACAACATAAAGCGTATCGAGTTCTCTGAAGGTAAAAGGCATGGTGATACTGGCATCCTTTACAAAATCATTAAACTCGTAAGTCATACTGAAAAAGGTAGGCCCCATATCAAAGGTAAATCCATCTTTTTTGATCTGGTTTAACCTGCCGCCGGGTTTCCGGGCCTTTTCAACCATCTCTACCTTATATCCCCTGCGTGCAAGACGCAATGCAGTGGTGAGCCCGCCGAGCCCGCTGCCGATAATTAGTACTTTTTTTGTCACCTGTTGCGCTTTTTATGTATTGTAAACAAGTCAAATATAAGAAAGTTGTATGCAAAAAGGAAAATTATTTTGTGTGATGTTGTATTGTGTTTTGATGGATGAAGATATATTTTTTCTGAACCAAAAAAATTCTTAGGTTTGCTTCCCGTTTTGCAAATACGAGGCTATGGAAAAGTATACACATATTTTAACTTCCGAAACAGGATTACATGCCTGGCAGGTAAACAAAACCGCCGAATTGCTGGCACAGGGAGCTACCATCCCGTTTATATCGCGCTACCGTAAAGAAATGACCGGTTCGCTCGATGAAACACAAATTGCCGTAATTCGCGATCGCCTGCAACAACTGGAAGAGCTTGACAAAAGGCGTGAGGCCATATTAAACAGCATACGTGAGCAGGAAAAACTCACCCCCGAGCTTGAGAAGCAGATCAATGATGCTGCCACCATGGCCGTTCTGGAGGATCTGTACCTGCCTTACCGTCCCAAAAGAAAAACACGCGCCACCATGGCCATTGCACGCGGACTGGAGCCACTGGCAAAAATGATCTTTTCGCAAAGCAACATTGATGTGGAAGAAAAGGCACTTGCTTTCGTTGATGATGAAAAGGATGTGCCGGATGTGGATGCTGCCCTTGCCGGTGCCCGCGATATCATTGCAGAATGGATCAATGAAGATGCCCGCGCCAGGCAGAAGATACGCCGGCTCAATGAGCGGAAAAGTATTTTAACCTGCAAGGTGGCCAAAGGAAAAGAAGAGGAAGGTGAGAAATATGAAAGCTGGTTCGACTGGTCGGAACCGGCTCCCAAAGCCCCATCGCACCGTATTCTGGCTATGTTCCGTGGCGAAAATGAAGGATTTCTGAAAGTAAGTATACAGCCTGATGAGGAAGAAGCCCTTGAAATTCTTGAAGATATGTTTGTAAAAGGGAACAACAAGGCATCGGAGCAGGTAGAGATGGCTGTAAGAGACAGCTACAAAAGGTTATTGGCCCCATCCATGGAAACCGAGATGCGGCAACTGTTTAAGTTGAAAGCCGATGAGGAAGCCATCAGGGTATTTGCAGATAATCTGCGTCAGTTGCTGCTTGCGCCACCCCTGGGGCAGAAAAACATACTGGCCATTGACCCGGGCCTGCGCACCGGTTGCAAGTTAGTGTGTCTCGACAAACAGGGAAAACTGCTTCACAACGAAAATATTTATCCCCATCCGCCCCATAACAAAAGAAAAGAAGCGGCAGCCAAAATACAGAGCCTGGTAAATGCCTATGATATCGAAGCCATCTCCATCGGTAATGGCACCGGCGGGCGCGAAACCGAATCGCTGGTACGCAGTATCCGTTTCCCGCGCGATATCATGGCCGTTATGGTCAATGAGAGCGGTGCATCGGTGTATTCTGCATCGGCTGTGGCCCGGGAAGAATTCCCCGATTATGATGTTACCGTGCGTGGCGCTGTGAGTATTGGCCGGCGCCTGGCCGATCCGCTGGCCGAACTGGTAAAGATCGATCCCAAATCCATTGGGGTGGGGCAGTACCAGCATGATGTGGATCAGAAACTGCTGAAAAACAGTCTGGATGATGTGGTGGTCAGTGCAGTGAACGCTGTGGGAGTGGAAGTGAATACCGCCAGCAAGGAACTGCTGACCTACGTGTCCGGACTGGGGCCCGTGCTTGCCAAAAATATTGTGGAATACCGCAACGAAAACGGTCCCTTTGCCTCGCGCACCGCCCTGAAAAAAGTACCGCGCTTTGGTGCCAAAGCCTTTGAGCAGGCTGCAGGCTTTATGCGGGTGAGCCAGAGCAAAAACCCGCTCGACAAAAGTGCCGTGCACCCCGAGAGTTACCATATCGTGGATGCCATGGCCAAAGACCTGGGGGTAGCGGTAGGTGACCTGATGAAAAAGGAAGAACTCCGTAAACAGATCGTGCTGGAAAAATACAAAACCGAAACAGCGGGACTGCCCACCCTGAAGGATATCATGGCCGAACTGGCCAAACCCGGACGCGATCCCCGCAAGGAAATTGAAGTGTTTGAGTTTGACCCATCGGTAAAAAGTATCCACGACCTGCGCCCGGGGATGAAACTTCCCGGTATTGTAACCAATATCACTGCCTTCGGTGCCTTTGTGGATGTGGGCGCCCACCAGGACGGACTGGTACACATCAGCCAGATGGCCGACCGGTTCATCAGTAACCCGTCAGAAGTAGTAAAACTCAATCAAAAAGTTATGGTTACCATTATGGATGTGGATGTGGGGAGGAAGAGGATACAAATGAGTATGAAAGAAGGTTGAAAGGTTTAAGACCGAAGACCGAAGCCGGTAATCATAGCAAAAGTATGAATTAAATACCGAACTATTCCCCCTTTTAAGGGGGTTAGGGGATGTTATATGGAAAGCAAGAAAAAAAATTTTATAACTCTCTGCGAACTCCCCGCCATTGCGTCTCCGCGGTAAACTCTACCTGTACCCAAACCGCCCCAGCTGCAAATCACTATCACGCCAGTTTTTGCTCACTTTTACATGCAGATCGATGAAAGCCTGCTTGCCGATAAATTCTTCGATGTCTTTGCGGGCCTGGGTGCCTATGCGCTTTAGAGCGCTGCCTTTGTGGCCGATGATGATTCCCTTTTGCGAATCGCGGGCTACAAAAATAACACAACGGATGCGTACCAGCTTTTCTTCTTCTTTGTATTCCTCCACCACCACTTCTACAGAATAGGGGATCTCTTTCTGGTAGTTCATTAAAATCTTTTCCCTGATCATTTCAGCGATGAAAAACCGCATGGGGCGATCAGTAAGTTCGTCTTTGGGGAAATATGGCGGATTTTCGGGTATGATCTCCAGGATCTTGCTCATCACCTGGTCGAGGTTGAAGTTGTTGATGGCCGAGATGGGCAGCACCAGAAAGGATGGAAAATCACGCTTCCACTGCTCGCACTTGGCTACCACCTGGTCCTGGCTGGCCAGGTCAATCTTATTTATAAGAAGTAATACGGGAATATCCGTCTTATGAAGCTTATTCAGCGTTTTCTCATCCTTGAAATCGTCATCTATTTCCGTTACCAGGATAAAAAGATCGGCGTCTTCCATGGCCGATTGCACAAAACTCATCATATGCTCCTGCAGCTTGTAGCCCGGCTTTATGATCCCCGGGGTATCGGAAAATACGATCTGGTAGTCATCATCATTGGCAATGCCCAGTATGCGGTGGCGGGTGGTTTGTGCTTTGGGGGTAATGATGGAAAGTTTTTCACCCAGCAGGGCATTCATCAAAGTGGATTTGCCCACATTGGGCTTGCCTAATATGTTTACGAAACCGGATTTATGCATATGATTTGTTTTACTCAAAATGGAAATAGCTGATTTATAAGTGGATAATACCAAAGAATTACAAAATTACGATTTTAAATTCAATTTGCCGGATCATAGTTTGTGAGTGATAAAAATTGTTGTATCTTTGCACCTGCAAAACGGAAAAATACCTGGTTTTGCATCGTTCTTCAGAAAATAAAGCAACATTAGCTTTCAAAATATATTGCGGGGTGGAGCAGTGGTAGCTCGTCGGGCTCATAACCCGAAGGTCGCAGGTTCGAATCCTGTCCCCGCTACTAATAAGCCCGGCAGCATTGCGCTGCCGGGCTTTATTTTTGCTGCAAGTTCAGATTACTTTCTTACAGACAAACTCCATTCCCAATTTCTCCTATATTTGCCCCTATTTGCTGAAACAACAAATAATACAGCTGGAAACAGCTTTTTTAAGGGAAGGCTGCTTGCGCGAAAGAATGTTCAAATTGATGCATTTGCCATATCCGGCTACTATCAATTTCGCTTACCTTTTCAGATTTTGCCGCTCCCATAAATGTTGCCATAAATGCACTGTATTGTGGAATTATTCCCCCACCCTATAGAATTTTTTATAACTCCGAATTTGCTCAATATATTGATTATAAGCATCATGCAAATCCGGTCATTTTATAATAATTGGTGGTATACTTTTTTCAGTGCTAAAAGAAAAATTTCATAACATGGATACACCTATAAATAACTTAGAAAAAATTGCAGCCTTACTTGGAGAAGAGAACAGGGATTTACTGGATTACCGGTCGCAGACCATCCCTGCAGAAAAGCTCTACAGGCCCGGACCTCATCATATTGATGATATATTTGCTAACAGCGATCGCAACGCACAGGTGCTTCGCAATCTTGGAGCATTGTATAATTCGGGCAGACTTGCCGGCACCGGCTACCTTTCCATTTTGCCGGTCGACCAGGGAATTGAGCACACAGCAGGAAGCTCATTTGCTCCCAACCCCGATTATTTCGACCCGGAAAATATCATTAAGCTGGCCATCGAAGGAGGCTGCAACGGTGTGGCTAGTACTTTTGGCGGATTGGCGCTGCATTCGCGAAAATACGCCCACAAAATTCCGTTCATCGTAAAAATTAATCATAATGAGTTGATGACCTTTCCCAACAAACACGACCAGATCATGTTCGGATCAGTGCACGAGGCATGGAACCTGGGGGCAGCAGCTGTGGGGGCAACCATATATTTCGGTTCCGAAGAATCGAACCGGCAGATCATTGAAGTATCACATGCCTTTGAGCATGCCCATGAACTGGGAATGGCCACTATTTTGTGGTGTTACACCCGAAACGGAGCATTTAAGGAAAAGGACGATGACTACCATACCGCAGTCGACCTTACCGGTCAGGCCAACCATCTTGGTGTAACTCTGAAAGCCGATATCATAAAGCAAAAACTACCCACTACAAACAGGGGATTCGAAGTGCTGAAGTTTGGGAAAACGCATCCCGGCATGTACGAAGAACTATCGTCAGACCATCCCATCGATCTCTGCCGGTACCAGGTTATAAACAATTACATGGGAAAAATCGGGCTTATCAATTCCGGAGGTGCATCAGGAAAAAACGATTTACAGGATGCCGTTCGAACGGCTGTTATTAATAAACGTGCCGGTGGAGCGGGTTTGATTTCCGGACGAAAAGCATTTCAACGCCCTATGAAAGAAGGCGTACAACTGCTGAACTCTATTCAGGACGTGTACCTCAATGATGAAATCGACCTGGCGTGATGATCAGAATAAAGGAATAAATTTTGATGGAGAATAAGAACGTATTTTCCGACATCTTTCCCAATCTGCTATACGTGGCTAAATATATGAATTCAAAATAAATATAAAAAAAGCCCCTGACTTTTCAGTTAAGCGCTTTTTTTTTTAAGTATATCAGATATCAGATTAAATTTTATTCCTGCTCTGCTTCCAGTTCATCAAAATAGGCATCAACTTTCCCCTTTACCTCTGGGTTTTGTTCATAGGCCTGCATAATGCCCTGGTATTTTTCAACGTCAAGGCCTTCATCGGTAATGGCTTCCATCATATCCATCTGCATTTGCTGCTGGAGTTGCTGTACCTGGTTCATTGCATTGTTAAATGCGAGCATTTCTTCTTCGGTGGCTTCAATGGCATCCTGTCCCTGCTGCTGCCCTTGCATGAGCATTTCATTAAAGCGATCAACAGTAATTTCATTCTCTTCAATGCTTGCCATCATTTGTTCCTGGTTTTCCTCCTGTATAATCATAACTTTTTGTACTGCCTTGGCAAATTGCATAAGTTCTGCATCAGAATAGTCTGCGGGTGCGGTTGCAGGCGCCTGCATAGGCATTTGAGCAAACAATCCTGTACTGAATAAAGTTACCAGGAAAAGAGTGAATAAACTTTGAATTGATTTTTTCAAATACATAATAATGTCTTTTTTGTTTAAAAAATTTATTTGAGTGTCAAATTTAAGGAATCACAGGTAAACGGCCAAATTAACATATAGATTATCAAGAAGTTTAACTTTATTAAACATTTACAAGCAGCAGTTTACGGAGAGAAAAAAGTATTAAGTGACCCAGAAACCGCAGCTATAAATCCCTTCTGAAAAAAGGAAAAAAATGCGTAGGTTTGCCAATTAAAAAAACAAATCATTGGCAAAATCATCTGACAAAGCGGTTGAAACTCCTTTGATGAAACAGTATTACGCTGTAAAGGTGAAATACCCTGATGCACTATTGCTTTTCAGGGTGGGCGATTTTTATGAAACTTTTGGTCAGGATGCTGTAAAAACCTCCGAGATTCTGGGTATTGTGCTTACGCGCAGGGCCAATGGAGCGGCGTCGTACGTTGAGCTTGCCGGTTTTCCATATCATGCCCTGGATACGTATCTTCCCAAACTGGTGAGAGCAGGGCAGAAAGTTGCCATCTGCGAGCAGCTGGAAGACCCCAAAATGACAAAAAAGATCGTAAAAAGGGGTGTTACCGAACTTGTTACACCCGGCGTAGCTTTCAGCGACAAAGTGCTTGAACACAAGGAAAATAACTTTCTTGCCGGCATTCATACACAGGGTAACATTTACGGTATCGCATTTCTGGATGTCTCCACCGGCGAATTTTATACCGACCAGGGCAGCAGGGAGTATGTGGATAAGCTTATCCAGACCTTCCGACCAAGTGAGATCGTAGTGCAAAAAAACCGCCTGCGCGAACTTCATGAATCTTTTCCCGGAAAATACTATACTTCAACCCTGGAAGACTGGGTGTATACCCGTGAGTTTGCCGATGATCTGCTGTTAAGGCATTTTGGTACAGTTTCGTATAAAGGTTTTGGGATAGAAGAAATTGAGAATGGAATTATTGCTGCCGGGGCAGCCATGCATTATCTTGCTGAAACACGGCACGACAAGGTGCAGCATATTACACGCATTTCCAGGATCGATGAAAGCCGCTATGTGTGGCTTGATAAGTTTACCATCCGCAACCTTGAGTTGCTGCATTCTATGAATGAAAATGCCACCAGTTTGATACTGGTTCTTGATCATACCCTTTCACCTATGGGAAGCCGTATGCTCAAACGCTGGGTGGTATTGCCGCTGAAAGATAAAGCTACGATCCGGGAAAGGCACCGTGTGGTTGAATTGCTGCTGAAAGATCAGGATCTGGCAGAGGAACTGGGCAAGCATATAAAAAATATTGGCGACCTGGAAAGGCTCATATCCAAAGTTGCGGTAGGAAAGATCAATCCGCGTGAAATACTGCAGGTGCACCGTGCATTGTCAGCCATAGAACCCATTAAAGATCTTTGCATGGAGCATGATTCAGAGTCGCTGAAATCCCTTGCCGATCAGTTGAATCCATGTGCCAGGATTCGTGAAAGAATAGCGCGTGAGATTATGCCCGAGCCCTCAGCAATTATCACCAAAGGAAATGTAATTGCTGATGGGGTAAGTGATGTGCTCGATGAGCTGCGCAGCATCTCCACCTCCGGGAAAGACTACCTTGCACAGATCCGTCAGCGCGAGATTGAACGCACCGGAATTCCCAACATCAAAATATCTTACAACAATGTATTTGGCTACTTCCTGGAAGTAACCAACACCCATAAGAATAAGGTGCCCGAAGATTGGGTAAGAAAACAAACACTGGTGAATTCAGAAAGGTATATTACACCTGAGCTCAAAGAATATGAAGAGAAGATACTGGGTGCTGAGGAAAAAATCCTGAAGGAGGAAGAAAGGATCTTCCTGGAACTCATCGCAGCACTTTCGGAATATATTGAGCCCATTCAGTTAAATGCAACAGTGATTGCCAGGCTCGATTGTTTGCTCTGTTTTGCTAATGTGGCAAAGCAATACAATTACCACAAACCTGAAATCAATGATTCCTTTGTGCTGAATATTAAACAAGGCCGGCATCCGGTTATTGAACAGCAGTTGCCCCCGGGCGAAGAGTATATAGCCAATGATCTTTTTCTTGACAATGAAAAGCAGCAGATCATCATGATCACCGGCCCCAATATGTCGGGTAAATCGGCTTTGATCAGGCAAACTGCTTTGATTGTGCTGATGGCACAGATGGGAAGCTTTGTTCCTGCCGTTAAAGCTGAGCTGGGCTGGGTGGATAAGATTTTTACCAGGGTAGGTGCATCTGATAATATATCATCGGGTGAGTCAACTTTCATGGTAGAAATGAATGAAACAGCAAGCATTCTTAACAACATATCAAACCGGAGTTTGATTTTGCTGGATGAAATCGGGCGGGGTACCAGCACCTACGATGGCATAAGCATAGCCTGGGCTATAGCTGAGTTTTTGCACGAACACCCGCTGTTCAGGGCAAAAACACTGTTTGCCACACATTACCACGAACTCAATGAAATGGCCGAATCTTTTCCGCGCATAAAAAACTTCAATGTTTCGGTCAAGGAAACGCACAACACAGTGATTTTTTTAAGAAAACTTGTTCCGGGGGGAAGCGAGCACAGTTTTGGTATACATGTAGCCAAAATGGCCGGTATGCCTTCGCATGTGATCAACCGGGCCAATGATATCCTTTCTCAGCTCGAAAAAAGCCATAGCCACGATGAAATTACCGGCAAAGATATTTCAAAGGGAAAGAAAAAACCGGGAACTGTAGCCGGCGATTACCAGCTAAGCTTTATTCAGCTTGATGATCCTTTATTGCAGCAAATAAAAGAAGATATCCTCAATACGGATATCAACACCCTTACCCCGGTTGAAGCCCTTATGAAGCTTAACGAGATTAAAAGGTTATTGGGGAAAAAATAAAGGATAAAAAAAGCCCCGGAACTTCCGGAGCTTTTCAAAAATCTTATGTTCGAAGCATAAAAGAATCTTTTCTCTCAACCCTCAATCCCGAATCGCCTTCGCTATCGGGACTAAGCTATCGATTAGCCCCTAACTTCTAAACTTATAAACTCATCAACTCATCAACTCATCAACCCCTCTAGTTCCTGTACCCCATTTGCTGCAACACTTCATCGCTCAGGTCGTAACGCACATCAGAATAGATCATATTGCCGCCTCCTGCTTTATCAAAAATTACGGCATAGTTTCCGCGGGTGGCTATTTGCTCAACAGCTTCGTAGATTTGATCCTGTAAGGGCTTGACCAGTTCTTCGCGTCTTTGAAAAAGATCACCGTCGCGGCCAAATCGTTGCATTTGCAGTTCTTTTGCTTCACGTTCCATTTCAATGATCTCTTCTTCACGCTGGCGTTTCATTTCTTCGGGCAGCAATACTGATTCAGCCTGGTACTTGCGATACATTTCATCAATCGCACCAAATTTGGCTTCAATTTCATTTTGCCATTGTACCGAAAGCTCGTTCAGCTGCATTTGTGCAGCCTGGTATTCAGGAATGTTTTCCAGAATATAATCAGAATCGATATAGGCAAATCTCTGTCCGAATACTGACAAGGTTGTGAACAACGCAATGGCTGTAATAAATGCTGTTTTTTTCATAGTTATTTCCTCCGGTATTTTTTATTTCGTTATTGGGTTACTAAGTTATTGGGTTATTGGGTTACTAAGTAATTAAGAGAGTGAGAAAATAGGAAAGTAAGTAAAACCCTAAACATCTAAACTTCTCAACCTCAATCTTAACCTTAACCTTAATCTCAACCTTTCCTAATCAATTGACTGTCCGATGCTGAAGTGGAATCTTCCTCCGGCATCACCTGGACGTCCGGGAATTTCGTCGAAACCATAACCCCAGTCGAGGCCAAGCAATCCAAACATCGGCAGGAATATCCTTACGCCAAAACCGGCCGAGCGATGCAACTGGAATGGGTTAAAGTCTCTGAATCTTCCCCATGCATTACCTGCTTCAGCAAATACCAGGCCATAAATGGTTGCCATAGGATTGAGGGAAACCGGATACCGGAGTTCAGCCGTAAATTTATTATATACATTTCCGCCAATAAAATCCTGAACACCTGTGGGATCCTGCGGTGTAAGTGCGTAGTTCTCATACCCTCTCATGGCAATGATTTCCCTTCCGTCAATCGCCCAACCTGAGAGCCCGTCACCACCAAGGTAAAATCTTTCAAAGGGTGAAACACCTATGTCAGGATTAAAGTACCCCAGGAAACCCATCCGGGTGCGTGCACTAAATACAAGGTCTCCAATCAATGAAGTATACCAGGATGTATTGAATTTCCATTTGTGATATTCCAGCCATCTGTATTTTTCCTGGTCCGGCATTTGTGAGTAGTCCTTATCGTTAAAGAGAGAGTAGGGTGGAGTAATTTGCAAACCTAGGGAAACTTCCGATCCACCTCTGGGATAAAGCGGCGCATCCACAGAATTCCTTCCAAACTCAATACCGTAACTGAAGTTATTGGCTTTACCTTCGTCAATAATAAAACGGATAGGGCTGTTGAGTACTTCATATCTCTGGTATCCTATCGTTTGCCTTAGGAAGAAAAAGTCATCGGGCACACGAAGACGTTGTGCAAGACCAACGGACGTACCCAAAATACTGTAGTAACCATAATCCTCACTGCTTTTTGGGAAACGGTTACGGTGTGTGGTCTGATAAACCGAAACGCTGAAAGCATTGGGTTTTTTTCCACCCAGCCAGGGTTCCATAAACGACATGCTGTAAGAAACATATCCTCTTCCGTAAGTCTGGCCCCTGAGTGTAAGTTTTTGTCCGTCACCTGAAGGCAGTGGCCTCCATGCCTCTTTTTTGAAAAAATTCTTTGTTGAGAAGTTGTTGAACGAAAGCCCCAATGTACCAATAATCTGATTGGCTCCCCAACCACCTGAAAGTTCAATCTGGTCAGATGAAGTTTCCTCTACAACGTATTCCAGATCAACGGTTCCGTCAGCAGCATTCGGGGTGGGAATAATATCGATCTTTTCCTGGTCGAAATATCCCAACTGCACGATATCGCGCTGACTTCTGATGATTTCACTGCGGCTGAAGAGCATACCAGGGCGGGTTCTTACTTCACGCAAAATGACATGATCATTGGTTTTTGAATTTCCGCTTACCGTTACCCTGGCAATTTCGGCCTGCTGACCTTCATAAATTCTCAGTTCCAGGTCAATAGAGTCGTTGCTTACATTTACTTCCGTGGGCGTGATATTGAAGAAAAGATAGCCGTCATCAAGGTATAATGAACTTACATCAAAACCTTCCATGTTCATATAAAGGTTGGTTTCAAGAAGCTTTTGATTATATATGTCTCCTGAACGAATGTCAAGAACTTCGGTAAGCACTTCATCAGGATAAACTGTGTTACCTACCCAGTTGATATTCCGGAAATAGTACGTTGGCCCTTCATCAATGAACAATTCCAGTTTAATGCGATCTTCCTCAACAAAGTAAAAAGTATCTCTTAAAATTAAGGCATCTCTTTTTCCCAGTTCATTATACCTGTCAATAATTTTTTGCTTGTCTTCCCTGAATTCTTCTTCAACCAGTTTGGATGAGTTAAAAATGAATCGAAGGCTTCTTTCACGGGTATTTTTCATGAGCCTTTTTATTTGCCTGTCGTTGAGTACTTCATTGCCGTGAACAAGTACTTCACTGATGCGGGTTCTTTCACCGCGGTCAATATCAAATTCAAGTATTATGCTATTGGTGCGGGTGGTATCGGTTAATTGCCTGATGTTTACTTCCGGTTTAAGAAATCCTTTTTCAATGTAATATTCTTCAATGATTGATTTTGCTCTGTAAAGTACATTTTCAGTAACCACATCGCCTCTTACCAGATTAAGATCTTCGGTGATCTTGGTTTCATCTGATTTTCGTGCACCCTGAAATTCAAAACGCGTTAACCGGGGTCGTTCTTTCAGTTCTATGTCCAGAAAAATCAAATCATCCTGTATAGATGTAACTCCAATAGCCACATCAGTAAAAAGACCTTGCTTCCAGATATTATCAATGGCCCGGGCAATATCCTCGCCGGGCACCAGAATTTTATCTCCAATATTTAGCTGACTTACCATAACAATAATGTTATGATCCATGTAATCAACTCCGGATACAGAAATTCCACCGATGGTATATTCCCTGGGGCTATTATAATCAATATTTATCTGATCACCGGTAAGTACTGTTTGTGTTTTCCCCGTAAAAGGCAGGAAAAACATGAATAGTAGCAATAGAGATGTAAAAAAAGATTTTGTCATTATCGGGTTATGTTTTTGAGATATGTTTTTTCTATGTGTAATAATATAAACTCTTTAGTTCTGAAAATCTTGTGCAATGATATCAGGTTTTTCCAAATCTTCGTTCTCTTCGCTGATAATCAAGAATTGCCTGGTACAGATGTTTTTTCCTGAAATCGGGCCACAAAACGGGTGTGAAATATAACTCACTATAAGCAATTTGCCAGAGCAGGAAATTACTTATGCGCAGTTCCCCGCTGGTTCTGATTAAAAGATCAGGATCTGGCATGTCATGTGTTTGCAGAAATGACTGAAAAAGCTTTTTATCAATATCTTCCGGGTTAATTTTGTTTTCCTTTACCTGTATGGCAATATTTTTTACCGCACTAATAATTTCCCAGTGCGAGCTGTAACTTATTGCAACAGTAAGAGTTAAACGGGTATTATTTTTGGTTTTATCAATAGCATCAAACAATTCTTTTCTGCAGGCTTCGGGTAATGAATCCACATCGCCAATGGTGGCGAGTCTCACACCTTTTTCCATCAACTCGGGGGTTTCATTATGAATGGCTTTTACCAGCAATTCCATAAGAGTATCTATCTCCTTTTTCGGGCGACACCAGTTTTCAGTGGAAAAGGCATAAAAAGTAAGGTATTTAACACCCACTTCACCGGCAGCTTCAACAGTTTCCCTTACTGCCTGAACACCACTTTCATGTCCGAAAATCCTTTCTTTCCCTCTTTGCCTGGCCCAACGGCCGTTGCCGTCCATTATGACAGCTATATGTTTGGGAAGTTTATTTTTGTTGATGTTTTGTTTAAAATCCATTCTGAACAGATCAATTACTGCTGCGAAAAAATAGGCACAAATTTCTTAATTTGTTTTAACAAATAAAAGAAAAAGCCCAAAGATTATGAAAAATTAATTGTAAGCCGGGCATATTTCTCTGCTGAAGTTTTTTATCCTGAAAGTAAGAATTAACCCGGCGAAGGAATACCAGTCCTTTACATTGGGATTTCCCCTTTGAAAACCGGCGTTTTCACCCCGGTTTTCAAGGCTGCGGTCGTGCAGTTGAATTGCCAGGTCATTACCTCCAAAAACAGAAGGATCGGGGTATGTTGTGCTGACATCATCGAGGTAGTCGGTTCCTGTGCGTCGCATACCCCATTCAAAAGCACCAGTGATCTGCTTCGTAATATTAAATTTTAACCCAACTCCAAAAAGAAAGTTGTATGAAGTTAATGAATAAGGTTTTCGCTCGGGATACAGATCAGAGCCCTGCCCTTCGGTTGCCAATGGTTTAAGATCGTACCAACTGCCATTCAGCTCAGCCCTTGGGTTAAAAAGAAAAAGGCCGCCGCCACCAAAAATATAAGTAGAATAGGGTGTTTCCAAATCACCGGGTTCAAAGGGCAGGAAGTTCACTTCGCCCTGCACAGAAAATTCTGTAATAGTTGATCGAAAATGTAGGTTCCGGGTCTCATTGTAGTTTGTGGCAACATCATCACCTTCAACACTACCATATAAAAAATTAGCTCTCAAAGCAATATGTTTGTTGATGTTAAACCTGTATAATGCACCACCACCGATCCGGTTCATTACAAAAGGAATTTCAGGATTAAGATCGCCCATATAATATGTGCCGCCAAACATAAAGCCTATTTCGTTTCTTTGGGCATTTACCCCGGAGTAGCAAAAAATGGTAAGAAAAGTAATAAAAATAACTCTGATCAAAGCAACTGGCTTGAAGAATAGCTTGTGGTTTTTTAACATGACAGTGTTTGTAGCTGATTACCTGCTTTTTAAAATTGGTTATCGCAGTCTTTATTGAAATTGATTAAGAAAACGAAAAACCGGTTGAAAATATTATACAAATAGCAAATTATACGGATTGAAAAATTTAATTTCCCCAAACCCTGGATGGTCTGGTAAGGTTAGGAATTCTGTAGTAAAAAGTAAACATTGTAAACATATAGGCGTCAGTATTGAACGGACTTCCCCTTTGCTGCCCTGGCGCCGTAGTACTTGCATCCAGGGTGTTAATGGTTGGATTGGCAAAATATTCAGCCAATGCTACTTGCCCGGGATCAGAGAATATTTCCTGGTAAATAGCCGGGTTAACATATGTGGTACTTACATCATCAATGTAATCGGTAAAAGTTGTTCGGAATCCAAATTCAACGCCTACAGACATGTCTCTGTTTATATGCAATAACCCACCTATTCCAAAAGGTATGGCAAGAGAAAATGAAGAGTAATTCCTACGGGTTGGGAAATAGCCCTGCCCTTCGGTAGAAAGTGGCCTTAGGTTATACCAGCCATTTGATGGCAATTCATCAGCAGGTATAGTTCCCGAATAATTTTCTGCATCAAAATATCCCTGTGGATTAAAATAAAATCCGGCAACTCCGGTAAAGATATACGCAGAAATATCCATTTGTCTTCTTACCCTTATTCCTGTTGCCCTTCCGTGGCGAGCTCCAACCCTCTCATAGGAAATAAAATAATATTGCAACTTGGGTGCGAATTCAATTACAGGCGAGCGGAAATTAATATTCCGGTTGTTACGATGTAACTCATTTGTGTTTTTATCATCACCTGCAACATATGCAAAAGTTAAATGGGTTGAAACAGCAAGGTTTTCAAGCAATAAATATCGGTACCCAATCATCAGTGATGGTCTTACGGCAGCAAAATCAAAATCTCTGAGACCTTGCGTTCCAGTTTTGTCAGCTCCGCCAAGATCACCCATAAAACCTGCAGCTCCAAGTCCCAGCGCAGCATGATGACGATTGCGCTGCCAGGCTTGCCTTTGGGGAAATACCTGAGCAATAAAAATGAATGTGAGTAGAATGATAGTAAGAATATGTTTCATCAGAAAATAATCATCTAATTTTAGTCTGGTGTTTAATGCTTTCCAGCGATTCCAATTGCAATTCACTGGCTTATATTGTAAAAGTATTTTTTTTGAACGACAAAAATAATTAAAAAAAATTAGCTGCTCTTATGTATATCAATGTAATAGCCTGGTCTTAGTTTCTTTTATCAAAGCCCCATGCCAGCTTATTCCTTATGGTCTTAAAAAAGTCGTTGTGCTCAATACAAATTAAATTTATACTGAAATCAGCTTTTTTAATATACAGATCCACAGGATTCTCCAGGGGAATGGATCTTGAATCCATAAGAAGCAGATGACTTTTTATTCTTCCTTCAACTCTTAGTTTAACTATGGATTCGTCCTTTATAACGATGGGGCGTACTGTAAGATTATGTGATGCAATGGGAGTGATGATAAAATTTTCCGAATCAGGTGATATAATAGGTCCCCCACAGCTTAATGAATATCCTGTTGATCCCGTAGGAGTAGCTACCATTAAACCATCAGCCCAGTATGTGTTAAGGTAACTGCCATCAACATAAGCACTTATAGAAATCATTGTTGTATTATCGCGCTTAAGAACGGTAAACTCGTTCAGAGCGTAAGGAAAGTTTTCAAAAAGTTTTTCCTGCCCGCTGTCAAGCATCAGTAATGATCGGCGGTCAATCCTGAAACGTCCTGAAAGAAGTGCATCAACAGATTCTTCCATTTCATCAGATGAAACAGCCGATAAGAATCCCAGTCGACCGGTATTGATACCCAATACAGGAATTTCCGAACTTCTTATATAAGGAAGTGTGTCAAGTAAGGTGCCGTCGCCCCCAACACTAATCAAGCAAAAACAATCATCGGGAATCTGTGTATAATCAGTGAATACATCTACAGGTTTTTGAAAGGATACCTGCTCCTTCAAAAAATCATAAAAGCGTTTGTGTATAAAAAATTTATTGACCTTTGCTTCGAGAAGTTGGATCATTCTCTCAATTACAGGAAGAAACTCCCGGTCAAATTTTCTCCCAAATAATGCAATTTGCATGGTTATATGAATTTTTGAATTTACTGCTCAAAAGTATAAAGATAAAATTTATTATTAAGCAGTTATGCAAGCAAAGCTTTCATTCTATATTTATAGCAGTTCCAGTCTTTTTGAGTCAAGTTTTAAAAATGTAAAAAGAAATATGGTAAATGCCCACAGAGAAGATCCACCGTAGCTGATAAACGGGAGAGGTATGCCGATTACAGGAACAAGTCCGATGGTCATCCCAATATTTATCATGAAGTGAAAAAAGACTATAGAAGCAAGACTGTAACCAAATATCCGGCTGAAAACCGATCGTTGTCTTTCGGCAAGTAATACTATGCGTACCAGCAGAAATATGTACAGTGATATAAGCACAAAACTACCTGCAAATCCCCATTCTTCGCCAATAGTACAAAAAATAAAATCAGTTCCCTGCTCAGGTACGAAGCTGAATTTGGTTTGCGTACCTTCCAGAAAACCCTTGCCCCACATGCCGCCTGAGCCAATGGCAATTTTTGACTGGTGCAGGTTATATCCTGCTCCCCGCAGATCAATATTTTCATCAATAAGTACTGCTATCCTCATCTTTTGGTGTGGCTGCAGCAGCTCTTCAAAAGCATAATTAACCGTATAAACATAACCGTTTATAAGGATAAGCAGTAGAAATATTTGCTTTATAATCGCCGGTTTTTTTCTTAAAAAGAATGAAGAAATCAAAAACAAGGCAGTTAATCCGCCTATAATATAAAACTCGCTGAACAGTAATGTAAGTATAAAAAGGAATACCGCAGCAATACCCAGTAGGAGTAACCAGCCCGGAATAAATCCTTCGCGGTAAAATACTAAAACAAAAGCTGCAAACACCAGGGCTGTTCCTGTGTCGTTTTGCAAAAAGATAAGAACTACCGGCAGAGCAACCAGCATCGCCGGTTTTAGAAGGGTTTTAATGTTTTGTGATCGGGTTTTATTATCGTAAATGATCCGGGCCAGGGCAAGTGCTGTGGCATATTTTACAAATTCGGCAGGTTGAATCGCAATTCCAGCTATCTGAAACCATGATTTTGAAGAGTTTATGGTGGTGCCAAACAAGAGAACTCCAATCAGGGAAATTATTCCCAGTATATAAATGATATAAGCAAAAGTGGGGAATATTTTAGCGTCTATACTCAGTATAATTACTCCAAGCACTATAGAAGTTAAAATCCAGACAAATTGTTTCCCGTAGCTTTGGCTGAAATCAAAAATACTTGAATGCTGAACTTTAATCTCAGCTGCATATATGCTTATCCATCCTATTACAACCAGGCACAGGTATATAAAAATGGTAGTTTTATCAAGTTTTTTAAAGAAGTCAAATTGTGTTCCCATATGCAGTGTAATACAAATAATTAAAAGCTGGCATCCAGTATACGTTGTTCAAACCAGGAGCGTTTTATTTCTCCTGTGAGATATTTCTCAATCATGAGGCTTGAGATGGGTGCGGCCCATGAGGCACCTCCTCCTGCATTTTCAACAATTACTGATATTGCTATTTTAGGATCTTCTACCGGTGCAAATGCGATAAACGCAGAGTGGTTCTCACCATGTGGGTTTTGAACTGTACCTGTCTTTCCGGCAAAAGGTATATCCGGTATCTTTGAAAATCTTCCGGTTCCTGATTCCACGGTTTCATACATGGCAGTTGCCATGGTTTCATAATGTATTGAGTCAATTGTGGTGTATTGCTTTTCAATATATTCAGGATTCAGGTTATCGGGAGTTTCAAAGGCTTTAACAATATGAGGGGTATAATAAACCCCCCTGTTTGCAACGGTTGCAGCCAGATTTGCCAGCTGCAGCGGCGTTGTTCCTATCTCACCCTGACCAATGGCAAGTGAAATAACTGTAAGTGTGCGCCATCCCCGTGGTCCGTAAATGCCATCATAGTAATCGGCGCTTCCCAGCAATCCGCTTAATTCATAAGGCAGGTCGCTGTTGAAGGTCCGGCCAAATCCCATACTCACCAGGTGGTTTCGCCATGTGGTTAATGCCTCCTGCATACTTCCAAATTTTGGCAGTTCCAGGGTATTTCTGAACTGAATGCATGAAAATGTATTGCAACTATGCTGAATGGCGGTTATAACATTTACAGGTTGCGGGTGGGTACGGCATTTTACGGTGATACCACCACTATAATAATAACCCGGACATGAATAGCGTGAATTCAGATTGATGCCACCTTCCTGAAGGCCTACCAGGAAATTTGCGATCTTAAATACAGAACCCGGAGGGTAACTGGCCATAAGTGCCCGGTTGAATAAAGGCTTGAGGGTATCTTCCTGAAGATTTCTGTAGTTCTGCGAACGAATCCTTCCAACAAGCAGATTAGGATCATATCCCGGTGACGTTACCAAAGCCAGAATTTCGCCCGTTGAAGGTTCAATGGCTACAATACTTCCCCGTTTGTTTTGCATTAACCTTTCGCCATACAATTGAAGCTCATAATCAAGTGATGTAAAAAGATCTGTTCCTGCAACAGCGAGAGTATCATAACGGCCATCCTGAAATGGACCGATATCACGGTTTAGTGCATCAACAAGAATTATCCTTGATCCTTTTTGTCCCCTGAGAATTTCTTCATAATGCTTTTCAATACCTGAAATACCTATATAATCGCCGGATTTGTAATAAGGTTCGTTTTCAATGGTTGACGGCCCTGCTTCGCCTACATAACCGAAAATATGGGCAGCCATTTGATAAGGATATTTACGCAAAGTACGTGGTTGCACATAAAAACCCGGAAACCTGAACAGTTTCTCCTGTAAAACGGCATACACATCCTTTGATATCTGTCGCTCAAATACACTGCCTTTATATCTGCTATGACTGGTGGCTGCCTGCATTCGGTTTGTAAACTGCTCCTCGGTTATATCTAACAGGCGGATAAATTCAGTAGTATCAATTGATGTAACCTGCCGGGGTATTACCATCAGGTCATAATAAGGTTCATTATAAACAAGTAATTCTCCGTTCCGGTCATAAATCAATCCACGGGCAGCATAATCGGTAATAACCCGCTGAACATTGCTGCTTGCATATATCTTGTATCGGTGATCAATGATCTGGATATGATACAACCTGGCGAGGTAAAGAAACCCTATAATAATGAAAAAGACTATGACTGAAATTTTTCTGCGGGAAAAAAAGTCTGATTGGGTACTGCGGGCTATCATATATTATTTCCTCAAAACTTTTGAGATAATTAACCACTCCCTGTAAAATCATATGATAACTAAGGGAGTATGTTTTATTTTTGTCCGGTGATTACCGGCAAAATTAATGTTTTTGATTATTTTTTGATTCGCGGATATTTATTGTTTCGCAATTTTGCTAATTTAGTTCGCCGTAAGCTATGAAAATACAGTAAAACTACTATTTTTTGAAGCTTTAATTTTTTCGGGAATCACATTTACACATTAATTAAATTCAAAATTATAACGTTATGAGCAAGATAATCGTATTGGGCGCAGGAATGATAGGTAAAGCAATTGCTATCGATCTTTCAGAAAATCATGATGTTACATCAGCTGATATTGATAAAAAATCACTGGAATTTCTGAAAAGTAATTTTGGTATAAAAACTCAGCCGGTTAACTTCATGGAGGAAGAAAGTATAACCAAGCTAATCTCCGGCTTTGATCTTGTAATATCTGCAGTACCTGGTTTTATGGGTTTCGATCTGTTACGTACGGTAATTCAAGCCGGAAAGAATATTGTAGATATTTCTTTTATGCCCGAAGATTACATGGCCCTGAATGCATTGGCGGCTGAAAAGGGGGTAACTGCCATAACCGATTGCGGTGTTGCTCCGGGCATACCCAATCTTATTGCAGGTTATCTCAATGAAATTATGGAGATAGAGAGCCTTGAATACATGGTTGGAGGGTTGCCAAAAGTAAAAATTTACCCTTTTTATTACAAAGCACCTTTTTCTCCGATAGATGTTATTGAAGAGTATACCCGGCCGGCACGCTATATTGAGAAGGGAAAGCAAATGACTAAACCAGCCATGAGCGAACCTGAGCTGTTATTTTTTGAAAAAGTGGGAACCCTTGAGGCATTTTATACTGATGGCTTGAGGTCGTTGCTGAAGAATCTGCCGCATATTCCCAATATGAAAGAAAAAACACTCAGATATCCCGGACATATCAATCTTATCCAGGCTCTTAAAACAGCAGGCTTCTTTAAAAAAGATCCGATTACTGTAAACAACACAGCTATACGGCCCATTGATTTTACCAGCAAGGTTTTGATCAATGACTGGAAGCTTGATGCCGGTGAACATGACTTTACTGTTATGAGAATAAAAGTACAAGGAAAAATGGATGGCAAACCGCATACTATAACGTATGATCTGTATGATGAGTTTGATGAAAAAGCCGGTTTGGCTTCCATGTCCCGCACAACCGGTTTTACTGCAACAGCACATGCAGAACTGATCTTGCAGGGAAGATTTTCGGGGAAAGGAGTTTTTCCTCCTGAACTTATTGGTATGGATGAAGATGCCTTTGAATTTGTTATGGATTATCTCGAAGAAAGAAACGTAAATTACATAAAATCAGAAAATTAAACTAAAAATCAGCTTACGTGAAAAAAAAGTTTGATGCCCGCCGGAATTACAAGCAAACGCTTGAGTCTATTGGCTATGTGAACTTTAAAGATGCTACCCAGGCCGATTATGATCGTATCGGATTTATGTCGGGGCTAGAAGTTCATCAGCAATTAAAAACAGATAAAAAGCTTTTCTGCCGCTGCCCAACAGGTATATACCAGAATGATAATGAATACGACGCTGAAGTAATTCGCCATATGCGGCCAACACTCAGCGAACTGGGCGAATATGACGGAACAGCTCTTATGGAGTTTAAAACCCGTAAAGAAATTGTGTACCGGATTAAGAACGAAACCACCTGTACTTACGAGGTTGATGATACTCCACCTTTCCCTCTTAACCGTGAAGCCCTTGAAATTGCCATTGAGGTCTCCCTGCTGAAAAAACTCAATATTGTTGGAGAAGTGCATATTACACGCAAGCAATACCTTGACGGGAGTATACCCACCGGGTTTCAACGCACCGCCATAATTGGGGTGGAGGGAGAGATTGAGCTACCTTATAAAAAAATCAGGCTCATACAATTGAGTATTGAGGAAGATTCATGTCGTGAAATATCAGACGTGGGGCACAGGCGCATTTACAAAACCGACCGGTTGGGCATGCCGCTTATTGAAACAGTAACTTACCCTGATATGGTAAATCCGAAGGAAGTAGCCGATGCGTGCCAGTTCATCCGTTTTTTAAACAGAAGTACGGGTAAAGTAATGACGGGAATGGGCGCTGCACGACAGGATGTAAATGTGAGTTGTCGCGGGGGTACCCGGATTGAGATCAAGGGTGTGCCACGCATTCGCCAGATACCTTTACTTACACACAATGAAAGTTTCCGGCAGTGGGCACTGCTTAATGTTAGGTCGTTGCTGCAAAATAAAGTAAAAAATCCTGATCTATGGAAAATGCAATCGCAGCGGCTGGATCCTGAAGCTCTTGAGCTGAAACCCAGATTTGCAAAGCAGGTAAAAGAAAATAAATGGCATATGTACGCATTGGCATTACCGGGTTTCAGAGGAATCCTTTCGCATTTTACACAGCCCGGGAAAGTATTTGCCGATGAAATAAGTGAACGGCTGAAAGTAATTGCCTGTATTGAAATACCCAATATGGATCATGACGAAAACCTTAAACCCATAATTGGAGAGAAAAGCTGGGTCATGATCAAAAAAATGCTTTCTGCCCGCACAGATGATGCGTTGCTGGTTTTCTGGGGGCCGGAAGATGATATGCCTACCGCCGCGGAAACCGTTGAAGAAAGGTGTAAATGGGCATTTGACGGCGTTCCCAACGAAACCCGCAAATCTATGCCCGATGGTACTACCATCTTTGAACGTGTTTTGCCCGGTGCCGATCGAATGTACCCGGATACCGATTCGGCACCCATACCTTTGAAAGATGATTATATTGATGAGCTGCGAAAAAGAATCCCTGTAGCGTCCATCAATGCTTACAGACAAATGCAAAAATGGGGAATCCCGGAAGATACTTATGAATATATTCTGAAAAAAGATCTTTTTCCTGTTTTGGAAAAACTAATTACAGAATTAAATGAAGACCCGGTATTTGCAGGTACATTGCTGGGGCACAGACTCAAATATATTGAAGGACAATTTCCGGCATCAAAAGATTTTCATTATGGTCTTATATCTATGCTGATAAAAAAAATCAGGAAAAAGAAACTTGATATGGCAATCGTATTTGATTTGCTGCCGGTTTTGTATCAGCATCCCAAAATGGATTTTGATTCGCTTCTTATTAGCGTTAAATACAAGCCATATTCTGTGAAGCAGATTCTTGAAGATATTCCTTTTCTTGAAAATAAGTATTGTGCAATACGAAAAAGTAAAAGAACTGATGCCAGAACCGATTGGATCATGGGTCGCCTGCGTTCAAAAGCTCTCGGAAATATCAGTTTACAGGAACTCAGGAAAAAGATTGGTGAAAAAGAATGCGAATAACTCACATAAATAATAAAAATAAAATCAGATGGCAGAAGATTATTTTCAGGGCTATAAGAATACAGCACTAAAGGTGCTTAAAAAATATAATGTTAGGGTTTGGGGGCAGTGTAAGATCGAAACCTCCCGGGGTAATTTTTCAGGCACCGTACTTCCCAGGTCTGAAAATGATGATGACACCCACATTGTGTTAAAAATTGATACGGGATACAATATTGGTATTGATGTGGGCACCATTTTGTCAATGAAGGAAACAGGCTATAAGAAGGCAAACTACAAGATTCCGGAGAAAGAGTTTCCCTATACCAAAGGTTTGCCCAAAGTAAAACTTATTGGAACCGGCGGTACTATTGCATCGCGGCTCGATTACCGGACCGGAGCAGTGATTCCGGCCTTCAGTCCGGGTGAATTGTATGGTGCAGTACCCGAGTTGGCTGATATCTGCAATCTTACTACAGAAAAGGTTTTTGCTGTTTTTAGCGAAAATATGGGTCCGGAACAGTATAAAAAGCTGGCTGTTGCCATTGGTAAAGAGATTGAAAACGGAATACAGGGTATCGTGATCGGGCATGGTACCGATACCCTGCATCATACCGCCGCTGCATTGACCTATATGATACAGGATTCGCCGGTACCCATTGTACTGGTTGGTTCGCAGCGTTCATCCGACAGGCCTTCTTCTGATGCAGCTCTGAATCTTATGCATGCATGTTATACGGCCGGTTATGCTGATATCGCAGAAGTAATGGTATGCATGTTCGGGCCCACCTCTGATGAATACGCGCTGCTACATCGTGGTACCCGGGTCAGGAAAATGCATTCTTCATATCGCAGTACATTTCGCACACTGGGTGATACTCCTTTGGCCAGGGTTACAAGGAAGGGTGTGGTACCTATTAAAACTGAATATAACCCAAGGCGCAAGGATAATAAGGTGAAGATCTATCCTTATTTTGAAGAAAAAGTAGCCATGGTATACTACTACCCCAATATGATGCCTGATATGATAGATTCTCTTGTTGATAATGGTTACAAGGGTATCATTATTGCCGGAACGGGTTTGGGTCATGTCAACAAACCGCTTTATCCTGCATTGAAACGAGCCTGTAAAAAAGGTGTTGCAGTTTATATGACTGTGCAAACCCTTTGGGGTTATGTACACATGTTTGTGTATGAAACTGGTCGCGAGCTTATGGCACTGGGGGTTATACCCGCTGAAAATATGTTACCCGAAGTGGCTTATATAAAACTGGGTTGGGTACTTGGGCAAACCAACGACCCCGAAGAAGTAAAACGCATGATGCTTACCCCGATGAACGATGATATTACTCCCCGGGAACCTTATAATGGTTACCTGGTTTACCAGGGAGGATTGCCGGAAGTGGAAGAGTTTATTAAGAAGTTCAGAAAGTAGTATGGTGAGGGGGGATTAGGGATTAGTGATTAGTGATTAGGGTTTAGGGAGTGTCGATATACTTCATGTGGTGCATAATGTTATAAAAAAGCCCCCTGATAATCAGGAGGCTGAGCTTTAAAACGTACCCGGAGCCGGGCTCGAACCGGCACGGCCGCAATGGCCACAGGATTTTAAGTCCTGGGTGTCTACCAATTCCACCATCCGGGCGTTTTTAAAGAACTTTGCTACAAATTTACCAAACCAAAACTTATAGCAAAAAAAAACCTCTTTTTCAGAGGTCTTTGAGCGGAAAACGAGACTCGAACTCGCGACCCCGACCTTGGCAAGGTCGTGCTCTACCAACTGAGCTATTTCCGCTTTTGTAATTGCGGTTGCAAATATACGCAACATTTTTGAATTGCAAAAAATTTTTATTTTTTGTCATATTTTTACGAAATTCACATCTGAACCTAATCCTAATCTCAATCTCAACCTTAATCTAACTCTGTTATTAAATGCTGTTAAAATGGGTTGTTATTCGTTTATAATTTTTATATTTGTGCCCTTAAAAAATGGCAGGAAATTTGTTAACTAATCACTTAAATAACCTGAAAGACAACCTCGTGAGGGGGAGATTAAAAACACTTTAAACCTAAACTATTCAAAATGAAAAAGATTTTTAGCATTGCAGTATTGATGGTATTCTTTCTTGGAATGAATGCCACCGCTAACGCTCAGGAGAAATTTGGTCATATCAATACCAATGAATTGCTTCAGATGATGCCCGGCAGGGAAGAAGCATCACAACAACTTGAAAAATTTGCACAGGAACTGGAAACACAGTTTACAACTATGCAAAGAGAATTTCAGACCAAATACCAGGACTATCTTGAAAACCAGGAAAATCTGTCGCAACTTATTCGCCAATCAAGGGAACGTGAGCTTTCAAGTCTACAGGAAAGAATTACGGAATTTCAGGAGTCAGCACAGGATGAACTGGTGCAGGAAGAAAACCGTTTGCTTCAACCTATTGTTGATCAGGCACGTAATGCCATTGAAGAAGTTGCTAAGGAAAATGGTTATACGTATGTTTTTGACCGCAGTGTTGGAGTTCTTTTATATTCCGATCCGGGTGATGACATTATGCCCTTGGTAAAGGCTAAGTTAGGTCTTGAATAAAAAAATTCACATAAAAAAATGGCTGTTTTTGTATAAAAACAGCCATTTTTTTTTCTTAAGGAAATATTAATATATTATTTTCTGGCTTCGAAATGTTGCTCAAGAAGCCGGGCAACATATTTGCCGATAATATCAAACTCAAGGTTTATTACCGTACCTTTTTTAAAATCACCAAAATTTGTAACATCATAAGTGTAAGGTATGATGGCTACTGAAAACATGTTGGGCTCAGAATCAACAACTGTCAGACTTACTCCATTTACCGAGATGGAACCCTTTTCAACGGTAATATTCTTCGGACCCGGGTCATACTCAAACCAGAACTTCCAGCTTCCATCCAACTCTTGGGCTTTGGTGCAAACAGCAGTTTGGTCTACATGCCCCTGAACAATATGTCCGTCCAAACGCCCGTCAATACGCATACATCTCTCAAGATTAACGCGGTATCCTTCTTTCCAGGTACGCATATTGGTTTTATCGAGTGTTTCCTGTATTGCTGTAACGGTATACTGCTTCGTATTCTTATCAACATGAACGGTTGTAAGGCATACCCCATCATGTGCCACACTTTGGTCTACTTTTAACTCATCTGCAATGGGGGTTTCAATAGTAAAATGAATATTCCCTCTTTCTCTTTCTATCTTAACCACTTTTCCGGTGGTTTCTATAATTCCTGTAAACATATAAAAATGAATTTTAGGTTTTAACTCAATTTTTTTACAAAGTTAGTCTTGTTCTTCTTCAATGTAAAGATATTTGTCTCCTGTAAGTTCAATAATCGTTCTTAACCACCACTCAGGGTATTCAGGATGTTCAACAACAGGGTATTTCCCCCACTGGTTGGTAAGAAATTCACCATCTTCTTCTTTTTTAATATTTCCATCCAGGTATTTAATCATTAAAAACCTGTAAAGTTCCTGCCACCGTTCAACAGTATAGTTACCCATGGAAACGCTGAAGCTGGTGAGAAAATCTTTTGCCTGTTCCGGGTCTTTCTCATACAGTTCAAGAGCTTCTCTGTCAATGGCCGGTAAAAATTCTCTGAAACTGTTTTCCAGTTCTGCCTGAACCTTTTTAATATCATCGATTTTTAAGCTGTATCTGAGATATGCCAGATGAGCTACCTTATTAAATACCCAGAAAGCGGCATCATCCTCATATTCAATAATACTTCCAAAACCTTCTTTGTATTTCTCAGGAGCTTTTTTTATTCCGGCATACATGGGCACATAAACGCTTGTATTGGCATCATCAACACCAAACCAAATGATACCGCCAATAGGCCCCGGATAATCTTTTCGTGATTGGGTAATGAACGAAAATGCAGTTTGCTGGGTAGCCGTGGTGCGTTCGTGAAAATAGGTTTTCCCATCAATTTCCCATGTCAAAGGTCTCCACCGGTAAGGTTTACCCCACGGACCAGCACCTATATCCTGGGAAAGATCAAAATCGGTTCCCTGCAGATAATCGCGTTTGAAATTAATCAGGTCTTCCACAGAAAGCTTTCTCTCGGGCTTAACGTAAAGCGGCATACGATTTTTAAGATCAAATCCCATGGCATAGTCCATATATTGATCCATGCCGGGGGCCACTTTATTAAACATGCTCCATACGCGTGCTTCACAAAATCGGGCTGCCCCAAAATCAATAGGCGCATACACATCTGAAAAGCTGAATTTTGCATCTTCACCATCAAAATATCCTTTACGACGGGCAAAATCAATAACATCATGTGCATAAATTACACTTATACCAGGCTCATGAAGCTCATCGAATTGTTTGTTGGTGATAGATACTACCCCGTCAGCTTTCGGGAATGTCATAATACGTGCATGATTGGCGTGTGCAGAGATATACCCGTCAGGAATTCTTTGAGCTACCCATACCGCGCCCTTTTCGGCATTGTAGTATTCACCTTTGGCAGGGTCGTATTGCAGATCAGTTCCTTTTCCAATGATCTCCATGATCCAGACCTCATTCGGGTCGGCAATGGAAAAAGATTCTCCCATGCTGTAATATCCGTATTCATCGGCAAGTTCACCAATGATCCGGATGGCATCGCGCGCGGTGGGCGCCTGCATAAGTGCCAGTTGCATAAGTCCGGTATAGTCAACACCACCGGTAGTATCGAACAGTTCATTGTGACCCCCGAAAGTAGTTTCGCCAATGGCTACCTGCTTTTCGTTGATATAGCCCACCACCTGGTATGTGCGATCGGGCAGCGGTATGCGTGCAAGCGGTTTGTGGCTGCCACGGTAATATACCTGAAAATGTGATCCGGGAGCTTTCGGGCCCCCTTCAAAAAAATACAACTCACCATACCTGATGTGTGAATCGGCGGCATAACTTATCATGGATGAACCATCTACTGATGCTCCGGGGGTAACCAGGTAGCTGGTGCAAGCCAGTGCCGGGAAAGCAAAAAGAGTAATGCTGAGTAAGGCTAAAGCAATTTTTTTATTCATAGGTTTTTTATATTGGTTATGTTTTATAAGGATGGCAAACCTACAAAAAAAATTGAAAATCAGTGTGCTTTAAGGCTGTGAGCATTCTTAAAAATCAATAACAGGAAAATATCCCGCTACAACGATACCATTGACAGAGAATAAACCGGTAATATAAAAATCTTTGTCCATTGAAAAGTATTCAGGTATTACAGGTAAGAAAAGAAGTCCGGGGCTTGAGTTAATTTCTTTATGCAGATCTTCTGATCTTAATGAAGGTGAAAACCAGTATCATTATCATTATAAGAAATATGGGCCAGTTTTTCAGGGGTAATGGAACCGGATCGTCGTCATCAGGATCACCCGGATCAATGCCGGTAAAACCGCCACTTTTGATAAAAACCCAGGAGTCGAAACTTCTGTCGCCGGCATCGGCAATGGCCAGCTTTATGTGGTTTAATTCACCGGGTGAAACAATACCTATGGCAGTCAGTAAAGTTGTGAAACCATCCATTTCATTGCAAAACAGACCTGGACGCTCATCATTATTTATAAAAAAATTATTATTACTGAAATTATTGATACTATTTACTGATATTCTGTCATTTGTTTCAGGAACCAAAGCAATGTTTTCACCATTCAGAAAAAATCCAAATACATCATTGTAAGGTGAGCCGACCCATTCATTGTACTCATCAGATCCAAAAACAAAGCTTATGAAGAGTGTGTCATGAACCGGTATAAATGAAAACTCAAGTATGGTTGCGTCAAGGGTTTCATAGCCGGGTATAAGAGCTTCCATGTCTTCATCGCCCGGCAGATTCAATACTCCTGTTACTCCGGAATATTCATTCGGTCCGGTTACGTTTTTTATAAATCCGGAACTCAGTATTATTCCACTTTCCAGGTTAATTCCCGCAGCATTTCCACCATTAAATATACCCGCAGATGCATTTTGACCGGTAGCAGCCTGAGAATTCAATATACTGTATGATTGGATATCATCACCTAAAATTTTTGTGATCAGGGTGTCTGCTGTTACAAGTTCCTCATCAAAAAAATTCAATGAAAACCCTTCACAATCATTTTCTTTTGAAATATCCCATTGTTTGGCAGGATCGGCATTGCGCTCCTGTGCATACACTGTAATAAAACCAAGAATAAATAACAGGGAAAAAAACTTTTTCATTTACAGGAAATTAATACTGAACGATAATTTCAACACAGGAAAATACAATCTGTAAATTTATTATTATTGACAAAAACCAAAAGTAACATATAATTTTAAGCAATTAACTTTTGGCAGGTTTTTGCTTTATTGTTGTGAATAACTTTTTACCTTTAAATCGTGTAAATAATTAAAAATATCGGTTGTGGCAAATAGTAAAGAACTCAGGGAAAAGGCAAAACAAAGAGATAAGTTGCGGAGAGAGTATCTTAAAAGAATAAAACCTCTGTTGTTTTCATTCTCAGGATGGTTTCTTTTACTGGCTATGGTTCATTTACCGGGTATAAAAGATGTTATAAGGCATTTTATGGTAAACTTTACACACAAATCAGTTATAGCAACAGGGAAACTACTGCAGTTACCAGTTTCTGATGGGGGATTCCCGGCACTGAATTTTTCCGGGTTTGGCATGGAAGTGATCCTGGAATGTACTGCATATAATTTCTATATTTTTATCCTGATGATTTCGATATTTATGCCCTGGTCGATAAAAAATAAAGCAATAAATTTTGTAATAATGACAGGAGTTATATTTATTGCCAATAAAATGAGATTTTTAATTATGGGAGCCATTGGCAACTATTCCACAAATGTTTTTTACAACATTCATGATTATTTCTGGAATATACTTTTTGCCCTGCTGGTATTTATAATCATTTTGTGGGCCGATAAAAGGTCAGATAAACCTCTCTTTTTTGCAGGCAACTAATTGTTACTATTATTTCCAATGCTTAAAAAAATAATTATATGGATTGCAGCATCGGTGCTGATAACACTGATTTGGGTTAATGGCTTTGAAAGGTTTTATGCCCATATACTGGCCTTTTTGCTAAATACGATGAAAGCGGTTTTTGGAGGCGATGCAAATGTGGGTGTAACAAGTGATTCCGGTGATCTTGTTTTTATGGTGCACACTCTTATTGATGGTAAAAAGGGGTTCTATCCGCAAAAGGTACAAGCGATATTATTTCCTGTAATTATTGTTTTTAGCTGGTTTTCGGTCTTATTTTATGTGCTGCCAGCAAAAATAGCAGCAAAGCAGTCGATGATCAATTTTGGTATATTTCTTTTCTTTCAAATGGTTTTTATGCTCCTTCTCACCTTTTATTATACTTCTTCATTCGCCAGATTTTTATATCATATTTTCCTTGAGAGTTTTTATATAATTGCACTTTTCCTTGTATTGAAGGACTGTATTGAATTCCCTGGTATATGGATGAAAGGTAGCAGGAAATAATCATTTTGTCCCACCTTGAATATCAGTTCCTCTTTTTTAGATAATTGAATATTATGTTTCTTACCTGATGAGATTAAATTAAAGAATTTCAAAAAAAAATACATTATTGTAAACAATTTTCGGGAAATATGTTTAATAGAATTATTGATTCATTGAAATAATCTAATTATTTGTATAAAAAGATGTTAGTTTGTTTTTAAATCCATAGTTTATTCTTTACATTTGCTTTGCAATAAAGAAGTTAACAACCCGTTGAATTAACAATAACAACCAAAATAGCTACTACAGCTTTTCAAAACCGGATAAATAATACATTATTAACTGGTTAATGCAGGAAAATTTTAAAATAGCACAAAAACGTATCCCGGTTACTATCATTACAGGATTTCTTGGCTCAGGAAAAACCACATTGCTAAATAACATTATCCGTAAAAATCAGGATACCCGTTTTGCAATTATAGAGAATGAATTTGGAGAGTTAGGTATTGATGGTGAACTTTTATCCGTTAAAGAGACACCGGTTTATGAGCTTACCAATGGATGTATTTGTTGTTCGTTGAGCAGGGATTTTTTCAATTCTCTTCAAACCATTATAGAAAAATCGGATGAAATCGACCATTTGCTGGTTGAAACTACCGGAATCGCTGATCCTACGAGTGTTATTGATTTATTTGTATCCAATAATACCATTGAAAAGTACTTTGAGGTAAACAGTGTTATTTGTCTTACAGATGCATCAACTCTGGAAAAAACGATAAACAACGAAGTTGATTCACGAAAACAAATTGCCTTGTCTGATCTGGTTATTCTTAACAAGATTGATCTCGTTGAAAGAACATACATCAGTCAGTTGAAAGAGCATATCTGCGAAATCAATCCCATGGCTGAAATAGTTGAAACAAAATGGGCACAAACAAATGGCACACCTTTGCTACAAACCAAAGCCTATTCTTCTTCGCATATAGAAAAAACAACCCGTTCATTTCACAATATAAGTATTTCAATACATGAACTTGCCATATCAAATAAATCTCTGTCAAGTGAAACGATACATCATCGCCATGATATTCATGCAGAAGGATTTATTTTCGATGAATGTTTTGATCAGGAACTTTTCAATATCTGGATGTCAAGCTACTTGTATTTCAATCAAAATACACTTTACCGGGTAAAAGGAATTCTTAACTTCAGAGATAAGAGTAAACGTTCTGTTTTCCATGCCGTAAAGGGCTCTTATAATTTTGAGGATGGTACTGATTGGGAAGATGATGAATCACGTTATTCCAAAATAGTTTTTATTGGTAAATATATTGACCGCAAAGAGTTGAAGAAAAGTTTGAAAAAGCTATTCCAATCAAGAAAAGCAAACAGAATAAGTGCCTGAAATACAAGGTATCTATAGAAAATGAATTGTGGTTCAGTGAACTCCTTTCCCAACAAAATAATTTTCCCGGTATATGATGTTAGTTAGCAGCCCCTATATTTTGCAGAAAGTTTCTCCGGGAGCTTTAAAATGGAAGGTGCCAACACCTGATAAAAAAATTTTCCTGACGTTTGACGACGGTCCTTTCCCGGGTGTTACCGATAATATTTTGCAATTGCTGGATACTTACAATGCAAAAGCCACCTTTTTTTGCACGGGAAGGCAAGCCCAAAAGCATCCCGGGGTTATTAATATAATTAAAGATGAAGGTCACTCCCTGGGTAATCATACCTTTAACCATGTTAGTGGTTGGGGGAATTCCGTAAAGGAATATATGGATGATATAAATCTGTGTGATGATGTTTTTCAGTCTAATCTTTTTCGTCCGCCTTATGGGCGTATTACCCCGGCCCAGATAAGGGCACTGAAAAAAAGATTCTCTATTGTAATGTGGTCTCATCTAACACATGATTACAAAAAGGAAAGTATTCCTGAAAAAAAGATCGCTGCACTGAAAAAAAGAATTGCTTCGGGTTCAATAGTTTTACTGCACGACTCTGAAAAAGCTGCAAAAAATGTTACTGTTGTGCTTGAAAAACTGCTGGTTTATTTTAGTGGGCAGGAATATAGTTTCTGCAATCTTGAAAAAGTTTTTACTCTGCCTGAAACAAATTAAAGGATACAAAAAGGCTGTTCCGGTCAGGGGAAATGGAATTGAAGACAAAAGGGAAATTGGGGAAATCTTCAGGGGATACCGAAACAGCCAGAAGATAAACTAAAGGAACGACTAATGGTTTATCATCTCAAATGTACGAAATATATTCAATTGAACCAAAAACATATAGCCATAAGTAGTCATATTTCTTTGTCATTATGTTTTAAAGAACATCTTTCCGTAAATATTGATAATTTTGCCATGCCTTTGACGTTGAATGATTAAAACCGACAAATTAATTTGTTATCTCATCATGGTGAAGTTGCCATCTTTCTCAAGAAACTTAATTTACAGTGCACTTATAATTGTATTAGCTGCATGTGCTAATGTGGTAGCCCCCACTGGAGGACCGGAAGATGAAGATCCGCCGGTTGTGTTAAGAAGCACACCACCAAATTATTCAACCTATTATGAAGGACAGGATGTACGAATATTTTTCAATGAGTTTGTTGAAATCAAAGATCTCAGACAAAACCTTTTAGTTTCACCCCCATTGCAAAATGATCCTGAAATTAGGGTTCGGGGTCGCTCTGTAATTATGTCGGTTGAAGATACTTTAATGGAGAATACCACTTACAATTTCTTTTTTGGTGAATCCATTGTTGACATAACCGAAGGCAATGCCATCCCAAATTTTCAATTTGTGGTTTCAACGGGTAGTTATGTTGATTCATTATCGGTAACGGGCAATGTGAAAAACGCCCTTACCCTTGAACCTGAAGAAGATGTTTTTGTAATGTTGTATGATGATGTTTTTGACTCGGTTCCTATGCTTCAGCGGCCGGTTTACTTGTCAAAAACCGATAAAGAAGGCAATTTTTTTATAAGCAATATGCGTGAAGGAGAGTACCTGATGTTTGCTCTTAAGGATGTTAACACGAATTACCTTTACGATAACCCGGATGAAATGATCGGGTTTATTGACAGTTTAATAAAACCTGAGTTTATAGAACCTTTAGGCAGGGAAAAGGAAATTGCAGAAGCTGATACCCTTACAGGTGACTCAATTGAAGTTACACCCCTTCAACAAAATGATACGATTACCGAAAATCCGGATGTAGTAAGCCCTGCAGATAGTTTATCTGATTTGCAGATGACAACGGATATTCATCGCTATGAATTATTCCTTTTCCAGGAAAAAGATACCCTTCAAAGGTTGATGGCATCAACGCTTACACGCAAGGGAAGAATCAGTTTTGCTTTTCGTGCTCCGGTTGACTCTGTGCATTTTACAGATTACAAAGAACCCTTACCTGAAAACTGGAATATTAAAGAATACAACCGGAACCGGGATACTCTGGCCATATGGTTCTCTGAATCAGAGAGAGATTCACTCTTTTTAAAGGTTTATGATCATGATCGTTTACTCGATACAGTAAATATCTCATTAACAGTTCGCGCTGTGCGGGGAAGAGGAACCCCTCAGCAGGAGGAAGGGCCGGTACTAAATATAAGTACACCTACACTTAAGGCCCGAAAACAACCATTTTTCAGGAGTTTTGAACTGGTAAGCCAAACGCCTGTAAGAGAGTTTATACCTGACTCAGTGCAGGTTTTTGTCAGTGACAGTATTCCTGCAGAAGCAGAATTTGAATTTGCAGACATTACAAAACGGCGTTTACATTTCAAATCTTTTATGGAACAGGATTCTACGTATCTGGTCAGGCTGCTGCCCGGGGCTCTTACTGATATTTTCGGAGCAACAAATGATACATTATCTTATTCCTTCAGAACAACTACACGGGAAGACTATGGCTATATTATGGCTAATATAACATTGCCGGGTATAGTTGAAGATGATACTTTACAAATCATCAATGACACAATTCAGGATCCGGAGCCACAAAAACAATTTTTACTTCAGCTGCTTACTGAGAAATTTGAAATTGTGGATGAAAAAATTATTTCCGAAAGTGATATTTATCAATTTGAATATTTGCCGGCTTCAACTTTCAGGTTTCGGCTTGTTGAAGACAGTAACCGGAATGGAATGTGGGATACAGGTACCTATCTTGATGAAGTTCAGCCCGAGAAGGTGTATGTTTTTCCGGATAAAATCCAGTCAAGACTTAACTGGGATGTAGAGGTGATCTGGGATATTTCCGCACAATAAGTCTTGGATTTTCAACCCTTAAGCATCTTATCACACTACTTTGTTATTTATTTCACAATTTTAATCTAATGTGAATATAAATCATGTTTTCACGCTTTTTTTAATGGTTTAAATCCATAACTTTGCGGCAAATATTATCCCTCACCCTTAATATAAATCTTATGAAACTTACCCATATTGAACACATTGGTATTGCTGTAAAAGATCTTGATGAATCCATTCGTTTTTATGAAGATGTGCTGGGTCTTGCATGCTATGCCATTGAGGAGGTAAAAGATCAAAAAGTTAAAACTGCTTTCTTCAAGCTTGGCGACACAAAAATCGAACTTCTTGAGTCTACTGACCCCGGTGGCCCCATCGGAAAATTTATTGAGAAAAAAGGAGAAGGAGTTCATCATCTTGCTTTTGCTGTTGATGGTATTGAGAATGCACTTGTTACCCTGCAGGAAAAAGGAATTCAACTGGTAGATCAGCAACCGCGAAAAGGAGCCGAAGGTCTTGATATTGCTTTCCTGCATCCAAAATCTACCGGTGGAGTGCTTACCGAACTTTGCGAAGACAAAAACAAATCCTAACTGTAAAGTAAATTCTGACATGTCGTTTGAAAGGAAAATTAAAGAATTGCTCGAGAAGCGTGAGCTGGCAAAGCTTGGCGGCGGGCAAAAACGTATTGATGCACAGCATCGTAAAGGTAAACTGACTGCCCGCGAACGGATTGATATTTTACTTGATGAAGGAAGCTTCGAAGAGTTTGATATGTTTGTTACCCACCGTTGCAATGATTTCGGAATAGAATCACAAAAAATATATTCCGATGGAGTAATAACAGGTTTTGGCACGGTTGACGGGCGTCTGGTTTATGTTTATGCCCAGGATTTTACTGTTTTCGGCGGTTCATTGTCGCTTGCCTATGCTGAGAAAATCTGCAAAATAATGGACAAGGCCATGAAGGTAGGTGCACCCGTTATCGGTCTGAACGATAGTGGTGGTGCAAGAATTCAGGAAGGCGTTAACAGTCTTGCAGGTTATGCTGAGATATTTCAACGTAATATCAATGCATCAGGAGTTATACCCCAAATCACCGGAATCTTTGGCCCTTGTGCCGGTGGGGCAGTTTATTCTCCCGCCCTCACCGATTTTATTGTTATGACCAAAGAGAATAGCTATATGTTTCTTACAGGTCCCAAAGTTGTGAAAACTGTAACAGGCGAAGTGGTAACAGATCAGGAGCTTGGTGGTGCCATGACACATGGATCAAAGTCCGGTGTGGCTCAGTTTGTAGCTGATGATGAAGAACAGGGCTTATTGCTCATCAGAAAAATGTTGAGCTTTCTTCCCCAGAATAATCTTGAAGATCCTCCGCTTTCACCATGCGAAGATCCTATTGACAGACTTGACGATGAGCTGAATGATATTATTCCTGTAAATCCCAATAAACCGTATGATGTAAAGGATGTGATTTATGCCATTGTGGATTATAACGAGTTTTTGGAGGTTCATCGCAATTATGCATCTAATATTATAACCGGATTTGCCCGTTTCAATGGTATGCCTGTGGGCATAGTTGCCAATCAACCAAAATATCTTGCAGGGGTTCTTGATATCAATGCTTCAAGAAAGGCTGCCCGGTTTGTCAGATTTTGCGATTCTTTCAATATTCCTCTTGTTACCCTTGTTGATGTGCCCGGTTTTCTCCCGGGAACAGTGCAGGAATATGGTGGTATAATTCTACACGGAGCCAAGCTGCTTTTTGCTTATGGTGAAGCGACTGTTCCAAAAGTTACTGTGGTGCTTCGAAAGGCTTATGGAGGTGCCTATTGTGTAATGAGTTCGAAACACCTGCGCGGTGATATCAACTATGCATGGCCCATGGCAGAGATTGCTGTTATGGGGCCTAAGGGGGCAACAGAAATTCTCAGAAACAAAGAGATTAAAGCCATTGAAAATGAAGAAGAACGATTAAAATTCATCATTGATAAAGAAAATGAATACCTTGAGAAATTTGCTACTCCTTATAATGCGGCAAAATACGGGTATATTGATGATGTTATTGAACCAAGAAATACCAGGTTCAGAATTATAAGGGCTTTGCAATCGCTGGCTACCAAAAAGGATTTGAACCCTCCGAAAAAACATTCAAATATTCCACTGTAATCTATAAATAATTATGCTGAATATACATTATATTGCGCAACAAGTGGAAACCGGCAATACAAGAGCAGCCGATGAAGTTTCTGTGTTTGCCCAGAATGACCCTTACGGTGTTCTTATGGCCATATTAGGAATGGGAATCGTGTTTTTATCATTGGTTCTTCTTTTTGCAGTTTTTTCAAACACTCAACGAATCTATTCGCCGGAGTTTAAATCGCGATTATCATCATTATGGTCAGGGCGAAAATATACAAAACAAGAAATTGATACTGATGATAGCAAGGCTTCACGACCGGAAGACCTTAGTGGTGAAGTAAATGCAGCCATTGCCGCAGCAATTTACCTTTATCGGTCTGAACTTCATGACTACGAAAATACGGTACTTACTATCAGCAAGGTTTCGCGAACTTATTCGCCCTGGAGCTCAAAAATTTACGGATTAAGAAATATAACAAAAAACTGACGGGTAATTTTACGACTGTCATTTCTGGAAAAGAATAAAAACAATGAAAAAATATAAGTTTACGATACATGGTAATGAATATGATGTTAGCATTCTCAACGTGGAAGACAACATCATTGAACTGGAGGTAAACGGTTCAACATACAATGTTGAGGTTGACAGATCTATTCAACCGGTAAAAACTCCCAAGCTGGTTCGGGCACGTGCCGTACCTTCTACCGATACAACCCCGTCAGAAGGTACAGGAACCAGGGTTAGCAAAGGTGTTGGTAACATTAAGGCACCACTGCCGGGCACGGTATTAAATATTCACTGCAAAGTGGGTGATAAGATATCAATGGGCCAGAAACTTATTACCCTTGAAGCAATGAAAATGGAGAATAATATTGACTCTGATAAAGAAGGTACCGTTGCTGCTATTCTGGTTAATCCAGGTCAATCAGTTATGGAAGGTGATGTAATGATTGAAATAGGATAGGAGATTTATTATGGATACAGGAGTTTTTCAATTCATAACAGAACAATTATCCGAACTCTATGGATACACAGGCTTTGCCAATGTTGATTATCGTCACCTGATAATGATATGTGTCGGTCTTTTCTTTATTTCACTGGCCATCATTAAGCATTACGAACCTTTATTGCTTATACCCATTGGGTTTGGGATTATTTTAGGAAATATACCATTTGATCTTTCAGCCAATCTACAAATCGGGATTTACGAAGAAGGAAGTGTGCTTAATTTGCTTTACCAGGGAGTGGAAAGAGGATTTTATCCTCCACTTATATTCCTTGGAATTGGAGCAATGACGGATTTTTCATCATTGCTTTCAAAGCCAAAGCTGGTACTACTGGGAGCAGCTGCGCAATTTGGTATTTTTGCTGCTTATTCATCATCTTTATTGCTGGGTTTTGAACCTGAACAGGCCGGTGCAATTGCCATTATTGGTGGTGCCGATGGCCCCACGGCGATCTTTCTTTCATCAAAACTTGCACCTGAATTTATCGGTCCAATTGCCATTGCAGCGTATTCGTATATGGCACTGGTGCCTGTGATTCAGCCGCCTATCATGCGGCTCCTGACTACCAAAAAGGAAAGGCTCATTCGTATGAAACCGCCGCGTGCCGTTCCCAAGCAGGAGAAAATTCTATTTCCGATTATTGGTATGCTTCTTACCACTTTTATTATGCCAACCTCATTGCCATTGCTGGGGATGTTGTTCTTTGGAAATCTCCTGAAAGAGAGTGGTGTTACCAATCGCCTGGCTGAAACAGCAAGATCATCGCTCATTGATATTGTTACTATCTTTCTCGGTCTTACAGTAGGTGCATCTACTCAGGGTGATGTATTTATCACCCCCCAGTCGATGATGATCTTTGGATTGGGTGCTGCATCCTTTATTGTAGCAACATTCAGCGGGGTGTTGTTTGCTAAAGTTATGAACTTTTTTGCATCAGAGGGTAACAAGATAAATCCTTTGATTGGTAATTCAGGCGTATCAGCTGTGCCCGATAGCGCACGTGTTTCGCAACATGTGGGTCTTGAGTACGATAAAACCAATCATCTGCTCATGCATGCAATGGCTGCCAATGTATCAGGTGTAATAGGAAGTGCCATTGCCGCCGGAATCCTGCTTAGCTTTCTTACATAAGAAAAATTGATTGATTTCGTTGAAAAAGGCTGTACAGGTTTTCCTTTACAGCCTTTTTTATAATTCCTGCGGAAAGATTAAGTTACTCTTTCAATTCCCAGGTAGCACCATCCTTACTGTCTTTTACTGCAATCTTAAGCGAAGTCAACTGATCGCGTATGTTATCGGATGTGGAGTAATCTTTTTGTTCTTTGGCCTTCTGACGGATATCGAGTAAAAGTTTCATTATACCATGCAACAAGGTTTCGGTTTGCTTATTTTCTGCTGCAATTTCAGATTTCAAACCAAAGATTTCCATAACAAAATTGCGGAAGACTATTTTAAGGTTTTCAAGGTCCTCTTTGCTGAGTGTGTCTTTACCATCATGAACGGAATTAATAATCCTCACAGCATCAAACAAATGAGCTATGGCCACAGGACTGTTGAAATCATCGTTGAGTGCATTATAACAATCCGCTTCAAGATGGTTTATATTTGCTGATGATTTATCTGCCGGTTTCAGGCTGTTAAGGGCATCCATTGCTTGTAAAAGCCTTTTTAATCCCTTTTCTGCTGCAATAAGCGCTTCATTGCTGAAGTCAAGCGTGCTACGGTAATGGGCCTGCAAAATGAAGAACCTAATCGTCATTGGGCTGTATGCTTTTTCAAGGGTTTCATGGTCGCCTTTGAAGAATTGCCTGAGGGTAATAAAATTGCCCAGTGATTTTCCCATTTTCTGGCCGTTGATGGTAATCATATTGTTATGCATCCACAATTTCACGGCGTCTTTACCCTGTGCTGCATTAGACTGTGCGATCTCACATTCATGATGGGGAAAAAGCAGATCCATGCCACCTCCGTGAATGTCGAATACTTCGCCCAGGTATTTGGTGCTCATTGCTGAACATTCAAGGTGCCAACCCGGAAAACCTTCACTCCATGGTGATGGCCAGCGCATGATATGCGATGGAGATGCTTTTTTCCATAGTGCAAAATCCACATTGCTGCGTTTTTCTTCCTGCCCTTCCAGCTCGCGCGTGTTGGCCATCATCTCCTCAATGACACGGCCGCTCAACTTTCCATATTGATGTTTTTTATGGTATTTTTCTACATCGAAATATACCGAGCCATTCACTTCGTAAGCATAACCGGCCTTAAGAATTTGTTTGGTGAGCTCTATCTGTTCAATGATATGTCCTGATGCCCTGGGTTCAATACTTGGTTTTTTAACATTCAGACTGTCCATATCTTCATGATAACGGTCGGTGTAATATTGCACCACTTCCATGGGTTCAAGCTGTTCAAGACGGGCTTTTTTTTCGATTTTATCTTCTCCCTGTTCCAGTTCATCATTTTCAAGATGTCCAACATCTGTTATGTTGCGCACGTATCTTACCTTATATCCCAGGTGGAGCAGATACCTGAAAACCAGGTCGAAGGTAATGGCAGGGCGTGCATGACCCAAGTGACCATCGCCGTAAACAGTGGGTCCACAAACATATAAACCCACAAAAGGAGGCTTTAAAGGTTCAAAAAGTTCCTTCTTACGGCTTAATGTATTGTATATGTAAATATTTTTATTGTTTGACATAATTTCACCAGTTGATTTGAAAGGGCAAAATTAACAAATTGCATCTAATCTATTACCAGCCTTTTTCTTTGATGAGTTTTTTGGCCGTTTTATAACCCATTTTGAACATTTCTTCAGCACCTGAAAGATCGATCAGGCTATAATCATCCAGACCTTCGGGTTCAATAAAAAGATCGCATCTGTTTTTTCGGTCGAGGGTATGGCTTCGGATATTAAGCTGAAAGGTTCTTTCGGCAATGATTTTAAGGCTGTCAAGTTTTCGCTTTATGCCCAGTGGATTAACACTTACTCCTATTATACGTTTACATTTACCCTCCAGAGCTTCTAAAGGAAAGTTATTGATTAGTCCGCCATCAGTGTATAATTCACCATTAATTTCAACCGGAGGAAATACAATGGGAATAGAAGAGGATGCTTTTACCACAACAGCAAGAGGGCCGCTGTCGAAGCAGGTATACTCGCCAGTGTTCATGTTAACGGCAAAAATATTAAGAGGTATGTTGAGTTCTTCAAAGTTTTCTGCCTTTAATAGCTTTTTTAAAGTTTTTTCAAACCCCGACATTTTTATTAAACCTGTTTTAGGGATTGTGAACTCAAGGAAGCTGAACATTTTATGAGATGTAATTGCTTCAAAGATCTCTTCAGGATTTTTGCCATCCGCGTAAAGGGCACCTACAATACTTCCCGCACTCACACCACTGATTATATCAGGTTTTATTCCGGATTCTTCCAGAGCTTTGATTACGCCCAGGTGAGCAACTCCGCGGGTACCCCCACCGCTGAGTACCAACCCGTATTCATATTTCTGATCTTTCCTTTTTAAATTTATCGACATGTGTAAAACAGTTTGAAATGATTCGGATATTAAGTTATTTTGTTGCCTGTTTTATCTCAATAGATTTTTGCTGCCGGAATATGTTGGTTCTATTGAGTCACAATTCTGCTTAATTCTTTAGCAATCAGGATTTTTATGCTTTCAAGTTGTTTCAGATTTTCAAGCCTTTTTATTATTTGCTCTTCTTCATTTTCGTCTTTTAGCAATTCCTTATTCTCATAAATCCTTTTTTCAAGCTTTTTAAGTTTTAATGCATAAAGTACTTCAAAAACAATTTTCTTTGTGTCGTCTTCTTCTCTTTTTACAAAAATGCTGTGTTTGTTTTCCCATTGATCACTTAGCAGGTATTGCGATGAAGTAAGATCAATTGCCAATTTGCTTATTTCCGGATCAGAATGTTGAAAAAAGTGTTGTTCGTTTAATGCTGTTTTTTCATTTTTGGCCTGAGAAAACTCATTAAAAATTTGCTGGCAATAGGTATTGTCAAATTCTATTTCATCGTCCATTATTTCATCAACTATATAATCTGAAACTTTGAACTTATATTCAATTGCCTGCCCGTTTTCATCATTTTCATTAAAAATAATGTCATGATCATGGTAGAGTAGTAAAAGCCTGATAAGTTCCTTTTCCTGCTGATCAACATGAATTCCTTTTTCAATTTGTTTTTCAGAAGCAATTTCTGTTTCAGCCGGCTCCCATGTTTGTTCATCTCTGTCTGATGGTTGTGTTGCCTTTTTTCTTGCCCTTTCCTTCCGCTGTTTATTGATCTCGGCCATCAGCAGCTTTTCATCAATCCCGAGCAGATCACTGCTTTTCTGCACATACAAAGTACGTGCAATGGGTTCGGGAATTTGAGAAATACTCAATGCTATTTCCTTGATCAGAGATGCTTTCCTGATCGGGTCATTTTGCGTTTCTTCAAGAAGAAGGTTTGTTTTGAAGGTAATAAAATCATGTGCATTTTTTGTAATGAACTCCTTTACCTCAACAGGGCGATAGTTGCGTGCGTATGAATCAGGATCTTCCCCGTCAGGAAACAGTACGATTTTTACATTCATACCTTCTTCAAGGATCATGTCAATTCCCCTGAATGCTGCTTTTATCCCTGCCGGATCGCCATCGAACAACAAAGTGATATTTTGGGTGTAGCGGCGAATAAGCCGAATCTGTTCTGTGGTAAGAGATGTGCCCGACGAAGAAATGACATTTTCAATGCCTGCTTGCGATAGTGAGATCACATCGGTATAACCTTCAGTTAGATAGCAGTTGTCTTCACGAACTATCGCACTTTTGGCAAAGTATAATCCGTAAAGTACTTTGCTTTTATGGTAAATCTCCGACTCGGCAGTATTGATATATTTGGGTTTCTTTTTATCCTGTGTAAGAATTCTTGCGCCAAAACCCAAAACTCTCCCCGAAAGATTATGAATAGGAAAAGTTACCCTTGCCCTGAAGGTGTCATAGGTCTGATGATCTTTTGTGCGCACCAGGCTGCTTTTTTCCAGTAGTTCTTTCTTATATCCATGTTTCAGGGCTTTGGATGTAAAATCATCCCAAACATTCAGGCTATAACCCAAACCGAATTTTTTGATGGTTTCGGTAGTGAAACCACGTTCTTTAAAATAACTCAGACCAACTGCCTTCCCTTCTTCGGTGTTGTGCAGGGTTTCTTCAAAATGCTTTTGTGCAAATGCAGTCAGGTTAAAAAGACTCTCTTTTTCATCCAATACTTCCTGTTGCTCAACTGAAGGTTTTTCCTCTTCAACCTCGATGGAATATTTGTTTGCAAGGTATTTCAGTGCTTCAGGATAGCTAAAGTGCTCATGCTCCATGATAAAATTCACGGCATTACCTCCTTTGCCGCAACCAAAACATTTGAAAATACCTTTAGCCGGAGAAACCGTGAAAGAAGGAGTTTTTTCATTGTGAAAAGGACACAAACCCAGCAGATTCACACCCCGTTTTTTCAGGGTGACAAAATCTCCCACCACATCTTCAATGCGGGCGGTATCAAATATTTTATCTATGGTTTCGGGTTTAATCACCGGGCAGAATTTTTTGCTAAATTACGAAAAATGACATAGCATTTTTAAAAGAAAAAGTATCCCGGCACAAGGTCAAATATGAATGGTTAATATTACTACTATGAAAATAAAACAGCGGATTTCCTCAGGTTATCCGCTGTTTTATTAATGGATAAATATTTTTATTTCTCTGTAATCCTGAATGCGATATACAGTTGTCCGTAAGCATTTTTGCTATCGCCCAGTAAACTGTTTGTCAGGTCGGTTTTGGCAAGTTTCCACATTCCTATATTGTAGCGCAGTCCTGCTTTTACATTTCCAAAATTCATGGCTAAGCCTGCCGCAATACCGTAATCGAAGGTGTTGAAATTATCCCTGTCAATTTCATCTTCTCCGTCAATGAGTCCGGAAAATTCAATATTGCTGCCTAACATAATTCCTGCGTAAGGTCCGGCATAAAACTCAAGTATCTCAACAGGTCTGAACATCAGCAGGGCTGGTATTTCAATGTAACTTAAATTAAATTTTACGGTTTGATCAAACAGCCCCGAATAAATAGCTTCATAAATAGCTTCGGTGCCTTTAGTAGTAAACAGGATCTCAGGCTGAATACCAAGTGTTTCAAAGAACATGATCTGACTGAAGAATCCTGCATGGAATCCGAAACGGGCATTTTCATCATCCAGGTCATCAGCGTCAATGTATAAATTACTCATGGTGAGACCACCCTTTATTCCGCCACTCACCTCCTGAGAATATACTTTTGATGAAATCAGAAAAGAAAAGAATAAAATTGCTACCAGAGTTGCCAATTTTTTAGTTCTCATAATATTGTATTTTGATTTTAAAATTAATATTTTTTCAATTTATTCGTATTAAAAGGAATCAATGTCAATGCCATGTTTTCATACAACAGTATAAAGAAGAATTGTAAGTGACATATTATCAGTACATAATGAGTGTTTTGTTCTATTAAAATCAGGTTTTATCAGCATGTTTACATACAGGAAAATGAGTAAGATTCTCCACGATTTGTGGAATTCAATGTATTGTAAATCCGGAAATAATCCTCTTCGTTTCCACCTGAAGTGTAATACAAAATTGATTAATTTCGCGTTATTACACTTTTGAGTAGTAACAATAAACAGAGTATTCCATTTAAAAACAAATATAAGATGAAGAGAACATTAATATTAATCATGGCCGGATTTATGATTATGGCCGGTTGCCGGACCAAAAAAATGACAGAAGCAGAAGGCCCGAGGCCTGCAATGGAAAGAGATACTGAAGTTTCTTTGGAAGTAGACAGCGATACCAGAATAAGGGCAGTTGAAGAACGGTTTACTTTTACACGCCAGGAGGATGAAAGTGCTCATGATGCTCGTGGGTTTTTTGTGATCATCGGTAGCTTCAGAGAAAAAGCCAATGCCGATCGTTATACTGAAGAAATGAAACTCAAGGGATTTGACCCTGTTATTTTACTCAGCGAAACCGGTTTTCACAGGGTTTCGGTTAACTCTTATCTGCTCGAGGCTGATGCAAGAAGAAGAATTTTGCAAATCAGATCTGACTTTCCGGAACATGAAGATACATGGCTGCTTATCAGGAAATAAAGTGAATCGTAAACTTGCATCTGAAACAGTAAGAACAAAAGAACAGGAACTTTCTGCTTCGGTTTATTATTCCGACAGCTTCAGGAAAACCCGTTCAGGAAGATTGAAAATCAACAAGGAACAACTCACAGATGTACTTGAACTTAATGACTGGAATCAGAGTAAAACCGCTGAGTATTTGGGTATCAGCAGAGTGGCATTGTGGAAAAAGACAAAGAAATTTCAGATGTAAATACTGGCAGGATAATCTTTTACTATTTGTCGGTATTTTCCGTTTGGTAATATGATTTCACATAGTCATTTACCATTTTGTTAAAAGCTCTTTTGTTTCCCTTATGAAAATCCACTTCGATGGGCACATAATAAAGAGGAATTTTGTCAAATATCTTTAACAGATCAGGATTGCGCAATCGCATAGTATCCTTTTCTGTGGTAATAACAGCCTTTGTACCACTAAAAGTTGCATTATACGTATCTTTTACATGTTGCAGTTCTTTAACAGTAAATTGATGATGATCTGAAAATCTGAAGATTTTCAAATCGGTACTGAGTCTTTTAAGGTGTTCGCCCAGGGGCACAGGGTTGGCTATACCGGTAAACAGAAAGATTGTTTTTGCTTTTTGTTGTCTCTCTTCTCTGGCTTTGTCATTAACAGGTATCCATTTCCCATATTTTATGTATGAAAAAAAGATATGCTTGATTTGGTAACGATCCAGCTCTTTAAGCAAAAGCTTGCGGTCAAGGGGTGAAAATACCCCGGGTGTCTTGCTTACAATAAGTGCGTCAGCTCTTTTAGCACCACTGCGAAATTCCCTGAGGTTACCTGTTGGCAACATGTAGTTGCGTGTAAATATTTTATGATAATCTGTAAGCAGGATATTTAAACCAGGCTGAACATACCGGTGTTGAAAAACATCATCCAGTACTATTACTTCATTATCGGGACAATTTTCAAGTATTTTTTTTATTCCTTTTCTGCGGTTTTCGCATACGGCAATATATGTATCAGGGTGTTTGGTGTGCATTTGCAGGGGTTCATCGCCAATATCCCGCACAGTAGACTTTTTTGATGCGTATTTAAAACCTTTTGTTTTACGTTTGTAACCTCTGCTTAATGCGGCAATTTTATAATTAGGCTTTAAAAGTTGGATCAGATATTCTACATGAGGTGTTTTTCCAGTTCCTCCGGTGCTTAAGTTTCCCACACCAATAACCGGACGGTCATAAGTTTGGGATGTAAAAATGCCCAGTCGAAAAATTTGTTTCTGAACCAGGTAATAATTCCGTAAAGAATTGAAATGGGTAATGCCAGAATTCTTAGAAAAATCATGCGCCAAATATAGAAAATGAATTCCACTAATTCAAGCGTAATAAACTAATATTTAGACAAATACAGATGATTTTACGTGATAGCATTTGTTTTGAAGAATGTTTTGTTGTGTTTAAGGGAAAAAGGAGTGAGAGTATGGAAATATTATTTTATCAACAGGAGATATTTTACATATATGAAACCAAATCTTATACATTGATTTTAAAAAACATTTTTGTACTTTATTTTTCATTTTTATTTGGTATTGAGATATTTCGCGAGGTATTGACAGATAGAATTTTTAACTGAAAAGTTTCTGCACTAAAGTGTGTGCATTTTTTTAATTTAGCCATAATTATCAGATTTTTGACAAAAACAAGAATTGACATGAAGCTTAAAGAAATAGTAAAAGTATTTGAACAGTTTGCCCCATTTTCACTTCAGGAAGATTATGATAACTCAGGAATACAGTTCGGTGATCCGGAAGCTGAAGTTTCAAAAGGACTTGTATGTATTGATATAACTGAAGAAATTTTGAATGAAGCGATTGAAAAAAAATGTGATCTGATTATATCCCATCATCCTTTGATTTTTCGCGGATTAAAGAAATTAACCGGATCTCATTACACTGAAAAAGTACTTATTGAAGCCATTAAAAAAAATATCAGTATTATTTCAGTTCATACTAATCTTGATAGTGTTTCAGATGGGGTAAACCGCAAGCTTGCCATGAAACTGGCATTGAAGGATACCCGTATTCTAATGTCAAAAAGAGGGGTATTGAAAAAACTGGTTACTTTTTGTCCGGGCGACCATGCTGAGAAGGTAAGAGCTGCTGTTTTTTCTGCCGGTGCCGGACATATTGGTGAATATGACTGTTGTAGTTATAACCTCCAAGGTACTGGATCATTTCGTGCCGGTGAAAATACAGATCCGTTTGTGGGCGAAAAAGGTCAGATTCATTACGAGCCTGAGGTTCGTATTGAAACCATTTTACCGGCCTGGATTGAAAAGTCTGTCATTAACTCAATGATAGCTGCACATCCGTATGAGGAGGTAGCATATGATTTGTATCCGCTTGATAATAACTACGCAAATGTCGGTGCAGGAATGATCGGATATCTTGATGAGCCCTTGGCAGAGATTGAATTTCTAAATCACATAAAAGATGCACTTGGGGTTCCTGCTCTCAGGCATAGTAACTTTATTAACCGAAAAATAAAAAAAGTAGCTATTTGTGGAGGCAGTGGAAGCTTTTTAAGAGATAGCGCAATGTCGGCCGGTGCAGATGCATTTATTACGGCAGATGTAAAATATCATGACTTTTTTGATGTGAATAAAAAGATGCTTTTGATTGATGCCGGACATTATGAAACCGAGCAATTTACCAAAGAAATTTTGTATGAAATTGTTAGCAAAAAAATTACTAACTTTGCACTCCTAATTTCTGACCAAAGTTCAAACCCGGTCAGATATTTTTAATAAAAGAAAATCTATTAATCTATATTGCCCTATGGCCAAAGCTAAATCTACTGCTACATCCAAAACCAGGAAAACAAAAGTTGAAGAACCTGAAGTTGTAACCACAACATCAGCAATGGACAAAATCACTGAAGACAGTGTGGAGTCGATGGTAAAGAAAAAGCTGTCAAGTTTGTATACTTTGCAGTTGATAGATACGCATATCGATAAAATCCGTATTATCAGGGGGGAACTCCCACTTGAAGTCCAGGATCTGGAGGATGAAGTCGAAGGGCTTGAAACCCGTTTAAATAAATTTAACCAGGAGATTACTGACCTTGAAATGGAAATTACACAGAAACAAAATTCCATAACAGAAAGTCAGGAACTTGTTAAAAAATATGAGTCGCAGCAGATGAATGTGCGAAACAACCGGGAATATGATTCGCTGAACAAGGAGATTGAATATCAAACTCTTGAAATGCAACTTGCTGAAAAAAAGATCAAGGAATTTACAGCAGCCATTGAAAACAAAAAGCAAATGGTTGAGATTGCTGTTAATGAGCTTGATGAAAGGAAAAATGATCTGGATGTTAAAAACAGAGAATTAAATGATATAGTTGAAGAAACTCAGAAAGAAGAAGAACAACTTCAGGAAAAATCACGGCAACAGGAAAAAAATATTGATGACAGATTATTGAGTGCATATAAAAGGATAAGGCTGAATGCACGAAATGGTCTTGCTGTCGTACCTGTTGAGCGCGATGCATGCGGTGGTTGCTTTAATAAAATTCCACCACAGAGGCAACTTGATATTCGCCTGAATAAAAAAATTATCGTTTGTGAGTATTGCGGGAGAATTCTGGTTGACTTAGAAATAGTTGAAAATGCTTCAATCTGATAAATCGTTTATCATACAATTATTAAAGATGTAATAAAAATTAAGGGCAGGTTTTATTAAACCTGCCCTTGGTGTTTATACATAAATGGATGGGGAATAATAATGGTTAAAATCTGAATCCCAAAGTCATAAGAAATCCATTTCTTGAATAATCATAATTTACTGCCGGGGTCAGATCGGCGGAATAGGGATAGAAATCTTCAGAATATTGAGTATAATAATAACCGAAATCAACAAAATAGCTTTGGTCGCGTATACCAAATCCTGCGCTCAAGGTGTTCCTTTCCATCTCATTAATACCTGATTTGTAAGGGTTGGAATGATATGCATAACCTGCTCTCAAAATCAATGGATCTAGCCGTATTTCTCCACCAGCCCTTATATTGTGCTGCTGCTGAAAACTGTTTCTGATGATGTTGTTTTCAGCTGAGAATGATGCAGCGCTGCTTCTCAAACGCATCTGTGTGTAATCAGCATACTCGTAGTCAAGGCTAAAAAGTCCGTTTGTTCCGAATACCAGTCCGAGACTACCAATAAGCCGCAGCGGAGTATTTAACTCATAACTGTGACGGCCCCGTGGTGAAGCTGCTTCATAATTTCCAAAACTTAAATCAGAATTCATTTGAGTGCGCCACTCATCTTCAAGGTTGTAAAAAGTAGGTGTATGCACCGCTGCTCCTATACGTATCATATCGGTTGCACGATAAATCATACCCAGCTTAAAGTTAAATCCTGTTCCTGAAGTTCTTAAAGTTTCCCTGTACTCAAGTGAATTGAAGAATTCGTTTGTGTTGTTTACATCTTCTTCAGTATATGTATATTCTTCTTCAAATCTAACTGAAGGAAAACCGAAAGTGGCTCCCAAATAAAGTCGATTGCTGTAATTGCCACCTAAGGTAAGCACCATTTCACGCACCGAACCACTGGTTTGGGTTTCTCTTCGCTGGAGAACATTTCCGTTTTCCATATCCACTATAAACTCACCGTTAATGGTATCAATCAGCAATGTTTCCCATGCTAAATCAGTTGTGAAAGGCTCAAACCCACCCGGATTTCCCGGATCAATTCCTGCATCAAATACCCTGTAGAGGTAATCAGTCATTAAAGAACTTTCCGTGTTAAATCCTTCGTAGATCTTTCTGTTGTTAAAGTTGGAATGCCGGTTTAGTCCAAATCCGAACTGAAAACCCATCCAACCTGACTCTTTCAACTGGTTGGGATCGTTAAAGGCCAGCACAAGTCCAATATTACCCACATTAAAATTATAGTTGATATCATCAGCAAAAGTTCCAAAGTAGTTTGATTCCACTTTGCTGAAGTTCAGTGCAGGGGTAATTGTAAACTCATTGCTTCTGTAAATGGCAATACCCGCAGGGTTTGCACTCAGTGTGGAGAAGTCTCCACCGAGAGCTCCGAATGCACCGCCTGTACTAACAAATCTTGCGGTTCCGCCCGGATTAAACAATGAATATCTTAAAGCATCGGTTTCATTTTGTGCATGGCTTTGAAACGCCAAACCTAATGCAAATAATATTATTATGGCTATACGCTGCATTTTTTATTGTTTTTAGGTTAGATAATATGTTTTTTAGGGTCGTTATAGGAAATACCCATGAAAATTTTATAAAAGGAAGGCTCCCTAAACAGGGTAATGCATGGGAGCCTTCTTTATTTTAAATCATGTTTCTATCTGTTTCTACCGCCACTGCTTCTTGAGCTGGAGCTTGAACTGCTTCTTGAGCTGGAGCTGCTTCTTGATGAAGAACCCGAGCTTCTTGAAGGCGAAGGAGTACTTCTTACATTGCTACCGGAAGAAGAGGACCTGCTTCGGGATGGGGAACTAACCGATGGGGTACTCCTTTGCGGTGCCCTTTGCGGAGCAGCCTGAGGTCTGCTTTGAGGAGACCTTTGCGGTGTAGCCTGCGGCCTTGTTTGCGTAGGAGTTCTCTGCGGTGTAGCCTGTGGCCTTGTTTGTTGTGGCCTTTGCTGCGGAGTAGCCTGCGGACGAGTGGGTGCAGGACGTGTTTGTTGTGGACGGGCCTGCTGTTGAGGCTGTTGTCCTTCGCGTTCATTTCCTACAGAAGCAGGTCTCTGCTCACCGGCCGGTCTCCTGTACTCCTGATTCGAGCGTGGCTGCTGCTGGCTGGGTGAAGTATACGTTCTTGGCCTGCTTTGTGCCGGAGTAGCTTCACTCTCACGCGGACTTCTTGCTGGTGTTGCCTGTTGCGGCCTTGTATACCTTGGTGTTTGCTCACCCTGGTTACGCTCACGGCTTGGCGCAGTATAATCTGATTGTCTGCGCTCAGGCTGATACCGTTGTTGCTGCGGAGTACTTTGCTGCGGACGGGCTTGCTGTTCAGGCCTTTGCGGTTGTGTTGCCTGCTGTGGTCTTGCAGCTGTTTCTCTTTCAACTTGTTTTTGAGGAGCTGCAGTTTCTGCAGGTCTGGTTTCCCTGGTTACAGCAGGTGTTTCAACTGGCCGCCTTGCTGTAGCAGGTGAAGTTGAACTTTGTTTTTCACGTGTTACTTCTCCTTGTCTTGCTTCACGAGAGGCAACATCCCTTGTGCTTGGTATACGTCTGTCAGAAGATTCATAACGTTCAGCAAAGGATGCTTGCTGATTATTATGGCGACCGGAAGCGGGTCTTGTGCCATCGGCAACGGTACTTCCGGTGGGGCCTCTTTGCCCATAATAGTAGTTATTAGCATCATAGCTGTTATAGAGATACTGTGAATAATAACCTCCATAGTAGCCACCATAATAACCGGCCCAGTAGCCTTGATGGTAACCTGCCCAGTAGCCGTAATGATTGCCATACCAGGGGCTGCCCCAACTGGGACCCCAGCCCCAACCGTAACCGTAATGGGCCCATCCCCAAGGCCTGTAACCCCAGGAGTAATAATAACCGGGGTAATAGAGCGGAAGAGCACCGTAACCCTGATAGATGCTTATTCCATAATAATAAGGATCATAATTATACCAGTAAAGATTGGTAAAGTAAGGATCATAATAGCTGAAATAAGCATAGTTGTTATGGAACCTGCGTATACGAGATGAATAGGCATAATCGTAATAACCATCATAATAATTATTGGTTATATAAGTATTGCCCTGGTCATCGTAATAAGTTTCTGTTTCTGCAGGCTGCGAATAATAATCTTCTTCACTGTACTGATTATTGTTATCATAATAATCATCAGTGTATGCCTGGCCATCTTCTGTGTAAGTGCCTGCGGGACGGCTTTCATCGGCAGGGCTCACCTGAACAGCATTTACGCTGGTTTCCTGAGCAGTTTCTGCATATTGCCGCGCATTGTCAGGACTGTAATAAATGTCGTCGTAAGTATTTGTTGCACGGTAACTGGTTGAACATGCAGCAAAAAATACCGACATTGCAACGATAAGTTTTACATAAGTTTTCATGTCTGTTTCCTCCTTAAGAGTTTATAATATAGTTTATTGGTTCGCTATTTTTCCCGCTTTCAAAAATAAGATTTTGTTTTCTAATTATTTCTTAAATTTGCCGGATTATCTAATCGTCTAATAAGCTACAAATTTTATACCAATCACGATATATGGCTAAAGATTTTTCAACACGAGAAGAGAATTATTCAAAATGGTACAACGATATTGTTCAGAAAGCTGATCTGGCAGAGAATTCAGCAGTTCGTGGATGCATGGTAATTAAACCTTACGGATACGCTATTTGGGAACGCATGCAATCAGCACTTGACCAAATGTTTAAAGATACCGGGCATTCCAATGCTTACTTTCCAATTTTCATACCAAAATCTTTTTTTAGTAAAGAGGCAGATCACGTTGAAGGTTTTGCCAAAGAATGTGCTGTGGTAACCCATTACAGGTTGAAAAATGATCCGGATGGCAAAGGAATAGTGGTTGATGAAGATGCAAAACTTGAAGAAGAACTGATTATCCGGCCTACTTCCGAAACCATTATATGGGATACTTATCGCAACTGGGTTCAATCATACCGTGATCTCCCTATTCTTGTCAACCAGTGGGCCAACGTGGTTCGCTGGGAAATGCGTACCCGTATGTTTTTGCGCACAACCGAATTTTTATGGCAGGAGGGGCACACTGCGCACGCCACACGTGATGAGGCTATTGAAGAAACCCATAAAATGCTTGATGTGTATTCTGAATTTGCTGAAAAATTCATGGCAATTCCTGTTTTACGTGGGGTAAAATCGGAGAATGAGCGCTTTGCAGGTGCGTTGGATACTTATTGTATCGAAGCCTTGATGCAGGATGGCAAAGCTTTACAGGCCGGTACATCGCATTTTCTCGGGCAGAATTTTGCCAAGGCTTTTGATGTGAAATTTACCAGTAAGGAAGGGAAGCTAGAACATGTATGGGCAACATCATGGGGGGTTTCAACCCGGCTAGTGGGTGCATTGATAATGGCTCACTCTGATGATAATGGCCTTGTGTTACCTCCAAAACTTGCTCCGATTCAGGTTGTTATTGTACCTATTTATAAAAATGATGAACAATATAAAGTGGTTTGTGATAAAGCGGATGAATTGCGAAAAGAGTTGCTTCAGAAAGGTATTAGAGTTAAACTTGACGACAGAGATACCCATAAACCCGGGTGGAAATTTAATGAATATGAATTTAAGGGTGTACCGCTGAGGTTGGCTATTGGCCCCAGAGATGTGGAAAACGAAACCATAGAAATTGCCCGTCGCGATACCCTTGAAAAATCTGTATATAATCAGAAAGACCTCGCAAACAAAATTGAACATCTGCTTGAAGCTATCCAGGATAATCTTTACAGAAAAGCCTTTACTTTCAGGGATTCCAAAACTTATTATGCGGATAGTTGGGATGAGTTTAAAAAACTACTTGAAAAAGGTGGCTTCATTTATGCCCATTGGGATGGAACCGCTGAAACAGAAGAGAAAATAAAGGAAGAAACAAAAGCCACTATACGATGTATTCCTTTAAATAATAAAAAAGAGGAAGGCAAATGTATTTATTCCGGTAAACCTTCGTCGCAAAGAGTGGTATTTGCTTTGGCATACTAAAGCTGATTCAATGTTTACTATATGGTTGTTCTGTTTGATAATTAAAATCAAACTTTGACGTTTTGTAAAATAAGCCAATAACTTTACATTTCTTTAAAGAAGATGCTATGATCAAAATACTAATGCTGATATTATTTCTTCCTTTCTTTACTGTACTTTCTGCTCAAAATACTCAGCAGCAAAGTAATTACAGCATTGAAAACAACTACCTGAAAAGGGATGAAAGAGTAGATCAATTGCAGGAAGCACAAAGAAAAATTAACCAACGCAATGGTATGAGTGGTTTCAGGGTGCAAATATATACCGACTCGGGGAATCGCTCCAAATTAAGAACTGACAGGGTAAAGGCAGAGTTTGATGCTCAATACCCCAAAACCCCATCCTATATTTCATATGATGAGCCTTATTATAAATTAAGGGTTGGAGATTTCAGGACCCGTCTTGATGCCATAAGATTTCTCAACAAGGTTTCATCAACTTATCTTTCTGCTATAATTGTAGTTGATATAATAAATTTCCCACCACTTGATAAAGATGTGGATAAAATAACAGAACCAGGGAATAATTAAAAAAAATGCCGGGTAAAAAGCCCGGCATTTTTTTTAGTTTCTGTCAATTGCATTCAAATCTTCAAAGGCGAGATTAAGTCTGTCTCTCAAGCTTTCTTCACCTTTTCTGAGCCAGGCACGTGGATCATAAAACTTCTTGTTGGGTTTATCTTCACCTTCAGGATTTCCGATTTGCTCCTGCAGGTAACCTTCATTTTTCTTATAGAAGTTTTTAACTCCATCCCAAAAAGCCCACTGAGTATCAGTGTCAATATTCATTTTTATTACTCCATAAGAGATTGCTTCCCTTATCTCTTCACGTGATGAACCGCTACCTCCGTGGAATACAAAATTTACCGGTTTATGTGCAGTGTTAAGCTTTTCTTCAATAAATTTCTGAGAATTATCAAGAATTTTGGGTTGCAGTTTTACATTACCTGGTTTATAAACCCCGTGAACATTTCCAAATGATGCAGCAATAGTAAATTTATCGGAGATTTTATTAAGTGCTTCATACATTGCAGTAACCTCTTCGGGTTGGGTATAAAGTTTTGAGCTGTCAATACCTGTATTGTCAACACCATCTTCTTCACCGCCGGTAACACCCAGTTCGATTTCGAGAGTCATACCAATTTTGCTCATTCTTTTATGGTACCGAACACAAATATCAATATTCTCTTCCAGTGGTTCTTCAGAAAGATCAAGCATATGTGAGCTGAACAACGGCTTGCCAAATTCTTTGTAATGCTCTTCTGATGCTTCAATCAGTCCATCAATCCAGGGGAGCAATTTTTTTGCAGCATGATCGGTATGCATTATTACTCTCACTCCATAATGTTTGGCAAGCATAGCAACATGTTTTGCCCCTGAAATGGCTCCGGCAATGGCTGCTTTCTGATTTTCATTTGATAAACTCTTTCCTGCATAAAAATGGGCTCCTCCATTTGAAAACTGAATAATAACCGGTGAATTTACTTCTTTGGCAGTTTCAAGCACTGCATTGATTGAATTAGTGCCAATTACGTTAACTGCAGGAAGTGCAAAATGGTTTTCTCTTGCGATTTTAAATAGTTCCTGTACTTTTTCTCCGGTAACAATACCGGGTTCGATATTCTTCATCAAGTTAGCTGTCATTTTCTTTAATTTTTTATTTTACACACTGTTTAAATTTTCTCCTTCTTCGTAACTTTCAAAATTACAAAAATTGATTCAATAGCTTTTCCCAATATAGAATTAATTTGTGAAAAGAAATAAAACTTACCGTTTTGAAAAAGGTTTGTGTTTTTTTATTATTAAATTCAGTCATTCACTTTGAATTTTCTGTATTTATTATTAAATTTATTATTCCCTTTTGTTTTCCTCGGCCGGCAGTTCCCCGCTGCCGGCTTCCTCTTTTTTATAACAAGCAATAATTTTTTCTTTTAAAAATATTTTTTCCTTCATGATTGCGTTATATTTGGGTTAAAATTCAGTATGTGTCATTGATGCAATTATTACAATCTTAAATCCACACAATATGAAACCAGATCTTTATGAATGGACCAAATTAGTGCTTTGCCCAAAAGAATTATGGAAAAAACAATTTTATTTTTCAATTCTACTTTCAGCTTTATTTGTATTCTCATCCTGCAATCAAAATTCAGAGGAGCTAAAACAATTGCAGAATGAAAATCAGCAGTTGAAAGAGGAGTTGCAGACCAATCTTGATAATGTTGATACCTATTTTGAAGATTTAAATCAGATTGAAAATAACCTTCAAATTATTAAAGAACGCGAAGAAATCATTTCGGGTGAAACATCGGGTCAATTGGAGCTGGCAGCAAGTCAGCAGGATCGTATCAATCAGGATATTATTCTTATAGGTGAGCTTATGGAGAAAAACCGTGATCTCATCGCCAGTCTGAATAATCGTATACGCAACGCTGATCAAAAGATTGCGGGTTTTGAACAAATGGTGGCACGGTTGAACCAATCCATTGAAGAGAAGGAAATTGAAATACAAATGTTAAGGGATCAGCTTTCTGAAATGAATCTGCAGGTCGATTTTCTCATGGCCAGGGTTGATACCCTGGAACAGGAATCGCAGAAGAAGAGTCAGTTACTGCAGGAGCAGACACTAGAAATGAATGCTGCCTGGTTTGCCATGGGTTCGCGCAATGAGCTTGTTGAAAATGATATTATCTCCAGAGAAGGAGGTTTCCTGGGATTGGGTCGCAGCAATAAGTTAAAAGATGATTTTAATAAGGATTTTTTCACCCGGATTGATATTACCCGTGATTATGAAATCACCATAATCGGAGATGATCCGGAACTTATTACATCGCATCCGGCAGATTCCTATGAAATAATAAGTGATGATCAGGAAAGCAGACTTGTGATCAATAATGCTGATCGGTTCTGGAGTGCAAACCGATACCTTGTAATACAAATAAAGTAAGCACCGGCATCATTTAAAATCCACTCAATTTCATCGTTACAGTGGGTATAAGCAACAGGAATCCAAGTATGATCATTGTAATGATCAAAGGCCATACCCATTTTACCCATTTATGATAAGGAATTCTGGCAACACCCAAAACAGCTATCAGTACACCTGAAGTTGGTGTGATCATATTGGTAAAACCGTCACCAAACTGAAATGCCATAACAGTTGCCTGGCGTGATATTCCTATCAAATCGCTGAAAGGTGCCATGATAGGCATTGTTATGGCTGCTTTGGCAGAACCTGAAGGAATAACGATGTTTATTATGGTTTGTATAACATACATCACCCCAACGGAAGCTACATTGCCAAAGTTACCCATTGACTTTGAAAGCCCGTAAAGAATGGAATCAATAATACCGCCATCTTCCAGCACTACAATTATTCCACCTGCCAGCCCAACTATTATTGCTGCCGACATAATATCCTTAACGCCTTCCAGAAACAGTTTTGCAATATCATCAGCAGATTTGTTTATTGCCAGGCCGCTGGCAATGCCCATGGCCAGGAACAAGGTGGCAATTTCCATTACATACCATCCATATCCCATTACTCCGACAATAAGGAATATTATGGTATACCCCAGCAGCAGAAGAATGAAGAAATGAACTGATTTTCGCAATGTGATTACACCCAGAATAGCGAAGAGTATGGTAAAAAGGGGTAAAACCCAAAAGGTAAAAGAACTGTTTCCCACGGCCATTGTAGTTTCAGGGTAGATAAATGAGAAAATTACCAGTGCCAAAAGTGTAACTCCATAAACAACCCAGGCCATTAAAGGTGTATAATAGGTTATCTCAGTAGATTCTGCTTTTTCGCGTTTTCGCCAGTATGAATCTTCTTCATACATTATGGAAGATGTTGGGTTCTTTCTGATTTTATGGGCATACCGCAACACAAAAAATATCCCTGCAATATTGATCACTACCCAGGCAAACAAACGATATTCAATACCGGAAAAAAGGGGTAAATCGGCTAACCCTTGTGCAATACCAATTGTAAAAGGATTAAGTATGGCACCGGCAAATCCCAGATGGGCAGCAATATACACCATACTAACTCCTGTTAAAGAATCATAACCCATAGAAATGGCAAGGGGTATGAGAATTATAACAAATGCAATGGTTTCTTCGCTCATTCCGAATATAGCGCCAAATGAACTGAAAAGGATCATGATCAGTACAATGATAATATTATCCACACCGATTTTTCGCATCAAGGTATTATTCTCAAGCTTTCGGGTAAATTTGAGGAAAGCAAAAATTCCTACATCTATTGCTCTGCTATGATTCATGATCCAAAATGCTCCGCCGATCATCAAAATAAAGATGATGATGTTACTTTGCTTAACGAAACCTTTAAAAAGGGCTGAAAACACCTGCCATGTTTGTATATTGCTGTCAAATTTATCCTGGTATTCTTCAGGAAGGTCTTCTTCGTATAAAAATACCATTTCGGTTCTTTCCTTGCCATCAATAACCTCAGTTACTTCAACGTATTTACCGGGGGGGATAAACCAGGTAAGGACAGCTGCAATTACAATAATACCAAAAACGATGACATAAGTGTGCGGAACTTTTTTCAGCATTGGAGATTTTTTATTGGTGTAAATTCATTGAAAATTTTTCGCCAGGTAAGTAAATATCAATTACCAGATTAAGCGCTCCCAGCTTGGTGTTTTTTTCCTTGTAAGAGTTATTGGGATTTTTAAAGATCATTACCTGAGATTCTCCCACAACTTCAGCTTCATTACCTTTTACAAGTATGGCCGTTGATTCATCAATCCCTATACCTATCTGTTCCGGATATTCAATAACGGCAGTAAACAAACGGTTGTGGCGGCTTCGGTAAACAAAATGCTGGTCAATTATGGCAGAAGTAACCAATCCCAGACCTCTTTTTACTTCCAAGTTTTTAGATTCAATGGTGCGGAAGGTGGAAGTATAGTCGGGATAGCGCAATTCATCTCCGGTAATCATTAATTCACTCATTACGGCTGCTCCTGCGCTTGTACCTGCAATCAAGGCCCCGTTTTTGTAAGCATAATGTAAGGCTTCTTCAATTTCATTCTCCCCGGCAACTGCCATAAACCGATTTTGATCACCACCACTAATATAAATCAGTGAAGCATTTTTTAACGAGTCGATCCACTGAAGCGGGATGTACCCGCCGGGTAAAAAATTGAATCCTGTTACATTATCTATTCCATTGCGGTGAAATTGTTCTGAAGCCCATATGATAGCAGAATCGGGCACTGAACTTGACATGGGCAAAACTACTGCATAGCCTTCATTACGCAGATTGGCTTCATCAATCATTCGGTTAACGAGATGATCAGGTCGGCTGCCCCCACCAATAATAAATAAGCTGCCCTTGATGTCGTTACTCTCCCCATCGGCATTATTGCCAATCGGGTTACAGTAAGCTAAAGAAAAAACCGATACAAATATCAATAATATCCATTTCATAAAGTCAGGGGATTGAAAAGGAAAAGCCAGATTAAGCTGGCTTTTCCTTTTATTATGTGAGTATTATTCTATAGCAAAAATTTCAACCTCTTCAACAAAGATCCGGTCATTATCGGTTACATTGAAGTGTCGTATGGCAAGGTAAACAACCTCACCGGCATATTCTGATATATCAACACTCCTTTCAAGAGGCGTCATACGCGGAGTATCTTCCGTAAAGGTTTCTTCCAGCAGAAGTTCAAAATTGTCAATGTTATCATTTCCTTCAGAAATGAAAACACCGTAGTTCTCCTGACGGTATTCAGGTGTACTTGCAGTAACACCTACCGTAAACCTGAATGTTATGGTAGCACCTTCACTATATTCTGTAAGATCAACTTCGGGAGTAATAAGCCAGTTATCAGGAGCCAGGGGTCCTGTTGCAGATGTCCATGACTGACTTCGCAATGAATGGATGGTGTCATTCTCTTCTGTTCTGTAACTTGCAAACCAGTTAAAGCCATCTCCATCATTATCAATAGTTTGCCATCCTTCAGGAGCCCATGTATCTTCATCCAGATAATCAATTCCTTCGCTAAAGTCTTCGAACAAAATTTCTATTTTACCAAATGACAATGAAACACTTTCGGTAAGATTATTATAGTACACATCGTTCAAAGGTTCAACTGTTAATGTAATTGTATAGCTTCCCGAGCTGGTGTAAGTAACTGTTGGGTTTTCTTCGGTTGATGTTTCGCCGTTGCCAAAATCCCAAAAGTAGGATTGAGCGAGTACCGACCTGTTAGTCAGGTTTACTTCATAATACTCTATGCCTTCTTCTTCATCAATTACAATAACAGTAACTTCGTAATCAAATGCAGCCTGGGTGCTGGCCGGAGGAATATCAGATTCATCCTCCTTACATGCTGTAAGTGTAATCATCAGAAGGGTAAAAACAACGAGAAAAGGGAAATAAATTGATATTTTTTTCATGCTTATAATTTTTTAGTGTTGTTAATAACCATCATTTTGATACATCCCCGGATTATCATTGGAAATGATCTCGGCTTGGGGAATCGGGAAAAGAGTTTGGTTTATGCTTGTTACATTTTCGAGCCTGTCAAGGGCCTTACCGGTTCTTACAAGATCAAACCAACGATGGCCTTCAAAAGCAAATTCTTTCTGCCTTTGCGACTCAATTTCAAGTGCAAGTGCAGTGTAGCTGGTCATAGTGGCGGGTGTTAATCCGGCTCTCTCTCTTATCTCGTTTATGTCACTGAGAATTTCATCAGTATCATCCTGTAAAATGGTTGCTGCCTCAGCTCTGATCAGATACATTTCTGCCAGACGAAGTACATAAACCGGATCTGTTCCGGAGGCTACGTCATTGAACTTCAAAACGTAGGGGTCTGATCCTGCAAATGCAACGGAGATATCCTTACGTAAATCATCTTCATCAAACGAGTTCAGATAAAAGTCAGTAGGTGAAAATTCATATCTGCCCGCCAGTGAAGTATGCGCAAAATACCGGGCAGTAAGGTTTCTGTCCTGTTCATTATACGATACTTCAAAAATGGATTCGGTAGTGGGTTCAAGAGAATACAATTTTGCATAGTCGGGTTCAATTTCCAGTGAAGGATGATTTATTACTTCAGTTGCATGGGTTATTGCCCGTGCTAAAAACTCTGTATTTCCAGTAATGTAATATTGATGCAATGCTATACGTGCTTTGAGCGCTATAGCAGCAGGTAAGGATGCTTTACTCCTGATAATGGGTTCATCTGGCAGGTGCAAAATTGCAAAATCCAGATCGGTATTAACACTTTGCAAAACTTCATCAATACTGTTTCTCGGGGGATTAAGGCTTTCTTCATCTGCTGTTACCGCACTTTCCCTTATGGGAATGGGTCCAAACAAGCGCATCAGATCATAATGTGCCAGGGCACGTAAAAACCTGAGCTCAGCCTCAGCAATGTTTTTTCCTGTTTGTGAAAGTTTATCATCTTCAATAGCGGGAATTTGCTCTAAAACATTGTTTACCCGGCTAAGCACCCGATAAATTGCAATCCATGTGCCCTCAACCAGGCCATTATCGGCAAGTATATTATTGTTATCAATATCGGCCCAGGTAACTGTAATGCCCACATGTGTGAGATTGTCGGCAGGCAGATCACCCCATATTACGTAATCCATTCCATAATAACCTCCGCTCTGTAGGGCATCGTAGCAACCTGTTATTCCTGATTGTACCTGTGCTGAATCTGTTATTGCTTCATCTGAAGGCATTGAGTGGTAAGGTTGTACATCCAGTACATCACACGCACCCAAAACCCAGATTAATATCGCTGAAATATAAATTGTTTTTTTCATTTTTGTCCTCTTTTAAAGTCTTAAATTAATTCCAAACGTATAGGTTCTCGCCTGTGGGTAGGTGAAAAAGTCAGTGGCTCTTAGCAAATTACTGTCTCCTCTGTAATTTACTTCAGGATCCATTCCTGAATAGTTGGTTACAGTAATAAGGTTTGCTCCGGTGAAGAAGATACGTGCACTTTGTGCTCCGATTCGTTGAACCCATTCGCGTTTCACATTGTAAGAAAAGGTTAAGTTTTTAAGCCGGGCATAGGATCCATCTTCAACAAATCTTGAAGAAATGCGGTTATTTGCATTGGGGTCGTTTTCTGATGCTCTTGGTATATCTGTTTCGTCACCGGGCTGTCTCCAGCGATCCAATATGGCAACACTTTGATTATCGGGCCCCTTCATTGCTTCAATAAATATTCGTGTTGCATTGAATATATCGTTACCATATGAAAACTGAATAAAAAAGTTTAACTCAAAGGGTCCATACATCAGATTATTTGTAAATCCTCCTGTAAATAAAGGATTAGGATCACCAATGATAGTGCGGTCATCAGAGTTGATTACTCCGTTACCATCTATATCATCCCAAACAATATCGCCGGTACTGGGGTCAACACCCAAACTTCTGAAACCATAGAATACGCTCATGGGCTCACCCACAATAACTGCACTGGGGCTATATCTGTCAAGGTCCAGAAGGTTCTGATCCTTATAAAGTGACAGGATTTTATTCTTATTATGGCTCAGATTAAACTTTGTTTCCCAGGAAAATTTATTTTTACTGACATTGAGTGTGGTTAATGAAACTTCAACACCTTTATTTTCAAGTTCCCCGATATTGGAAGTAATTGAAGTAAATCCTGAAGTGAAAGAAACCGGTCTGTTGAACAACAAATCTGATGTAGTATTGTGGTAATAATCCAGAGCAAATGCAATTCTTTCATCAAAAAACTCAATATCTGCACCTATGTTAAATTGTCTTGTGGTTTCCCATTTTAAGTCAGGATTAGGGATCCCAGTGGGAGCTATACCCGCTTGCTGACGATAATTTGCTCTGCCCCTGTAGAGGTCCATGTATGCAAAATCGGGTATTCCGTCATTACCTGTAAGACCATAACTGGTTCTGATTCTGAATTCATTTATAGTTGCCTTAAGGCTTTGAAAGAAAGATTCTTCTGTTAAACGCCATGCAACTGAAACTGCCGGGAAGAAACCATATCTGTTGTTGGGTCCGAATTTAGATGATCCATCAAATCTGCCGCTCAAAGACACAATATATTTGTAATCATAATTATACCGCATTTGACCGAAATATGAATTTATGCCCCTGTCAGTGGCCCTGGCTTCAGCTAATCTGATGGTTCCGGCATCAAGCAGATACTGGAAATAAGCACCCGGGAAGTCAACACCTTCTGCATACTGTATGCGACGTTGGAACATTTCAAATGAATAACCTCCCAAGACTTCCACGTTATGAACTTCCTGAAAACTATTATTATATCGTAGAAGATTATTTGAAACTATATTCAGCACACTGGTTTGAGCTTCAATTCCCAAACCGTTGGTTGTAGCACCCTGACGCGTAGTAGTTGGATCATAACTGTGTTCTCTCAAACTCAGGTAATCCATACCCCATTTTGTACTGAATGTAAAGTTATCGAGAAATGTGATATCGGTAAAAGCATTACCAATTGTTCGGTAAGAGTGTGCTTCATTGATAGCTTCATTTCCTATTGCTATGGGGTTTGCAAAAAAGCCATCCTGGTTATAAGTGCCATCTTCGTTGTAAACAGGATAAATGGGTGCCATTGAAATGGCATTGGGCAATACCCCATGCAACGACCGGTCGCCTTCAACACGATTATTAAATGAATAACTTGTTCCAAGACTACCACCTATAGTAACATTTGAATTTACTTTATGGTCAAGGTTAAGCCGTCCGTTTAATCTTTGAAAATCGGTACCGATAATAATACCTTCCTGCATAAAATAGTTTCCTGAAATAAAGAACTGGGTTTTTTCATCACCACCGCTTGCTGATAACTCATAGCTGCTCATGGGGGCCTCCCTGAAAATTTTACTCAACCAGTCCGTGTCAACCGGATTATCAGGATCGGGCTCTGTGCCGCGATAATCATGCCACTGGTCAGCGTTGAGCATTTGCAATACATTTGCTGCCTCCTGCCTGCCCATGGACATGTTAAAGTTAATATCGGTACGTTTTTCACTACCGCGGCGTGTAGTAATGACTATTACACCGTTGGTTGCCCTGGCACCGTAAATAGCAGCTGCTGAAGCATCCTTCAGAACGGTGATCGATTCAATGTCGTTGGGGTTAATGTCTGACAAAGCATTGATACCTTGTCCCGAGAAGCCAATTTGGCCATAGTTTCCGCTGGTCATGGGTATACCGTCAATAACATACAAAGGCTCATTTCCTGCCGATATCGAACTGTTTCCCCTGATTCTTATTGATGTAGCTGCACCCGGGTTTCCTGCATTCTGAGTGATTTGCACACCAGCCGATCGTCCTTGCAACACCCCATCAAGTGTACGCATGGGCACATCGCGCATCTCACTTTCACTTACTACACCCAGTGAGCCTGAAACAAGACGACTGGATTCTGTTCCATAGCCTACAACTACAACCTCTCCAAGGCGGGCAATATCCATTCTCAGACCAACATTGATAATATTTCTGCCTTCAATGGGAACAATTTCACTTATCATACCCACATAAGAGAAAAATAATGTGTCTGTTGCAGATGCTTCAATCTGATAACGACCCTCCATATCGGTTACCGTACCTAGAGTAGTTCCTTTTATCTGAACCGTAGCTCCCGGCAAAGGCATATCGTCTTCCATTACAGAAGTTACGGTTCCTGTTATGGTTATTGTTTGGGCTGTTATGCTCAAACCCAATAAAATCATAACAATAAAACCTAATAGTTCTTTCTTCATAAATTTTTATTATTTGTTTAAGTTTTGGTTGTGATTTGAAATAAAAAAATCGCAATTTTTCTTCATGGTTTACCAACAAAAAGTAACATGCGGTTTTATGAATGCCTGAAGTTAGTGGTCCCAGGGAGTTACTTTTATTTTGCTGACAAAAAGAAAAATACGCGATTTCATGTCGGTTATTTTACTTTGCAAGTATACTAAGATTTTTTAAAAAAATTTATAAACTAAAAATTTTTTAAAGTAAAAAGTTGAATAGCGGAAGATTAAGTTCATTATATTGTCATATTTTAACTTTTAAATAACTGTTTTATTTGTTGTATGGCTTATTATGTGCGATAAAATTTAATATATGTTTACTAATTTTCATGATGCTTTTTCTGCTATAATCCAAAAGAAGGCGTTTGCTTAAGTATTGAATGTAATTGACCACTTCACAAATTTCTATTAATTTTGCAGCCGGCTTAAGCTACAGTAATTTTCAGGTTGGTTGGTGCGAGTTAGAAAAACAGATAATCAAATTAATCTTATTTTAAAACATATGGAGCAATTGAGAAGAAAACGGGTTTACGATTTGTTAAAAAATGATCACACAGATTTACTGGAAAAGCAGGTAAATGTAAAAGGTTGGGTAAGAACCAAAAGAGGAAATAAAAATGTAGCCTTTATTGCGTTAAACGACGGCAGTATTGTACATAATATCCAGGTAGTTGTTGATGTTCAGGAGTTTAATAATGATGAACTTTTAAGATTGGTTACTACAGGTTCTTGTATATCAGTAAATGGTAAGCTTGTTGAATCTAAAGGTAAAGGTCAGAATGTTGAGATCATTGCATCTGAAATTGAAGTTTATGGCAGTGCTGATCCTGATACATACCCTTTGCAAAAGAAAGGGCACTCTCTTGAGTTTTTAAGAGAGATAGCACATTTGCGGCCGCGCACCAATACTTTTGGAGCGATTTTCAGGATAAGACATGCTCTTTCGTTTGCTATACATAAATATTTCAATGATCATGGTTTCTATTATTTACATACACCCATAATTACCGGATCTGATGCCGAGGGTGCAGGTGCCATGTTCAGGGTAACAACTTTTGACCTGGATAACATACCAAGAACTTCCGAAGGCAAGATTGATTATGAACAGGACTTCTTCGGTAAAGAAACCAACCTTACTGTAAGCGGTCAACTGGAAGGGGAACTGGGAGCTCTGGCACTTTCGAATGTTTATACATTCGGACCTACTTTTCGT
>JBHEOF010000001.1:5570-29268 GCA_046261715.1 Bacteroidales bacterium | reverse complement strand
GAAATACCTTATTTCCTATATCCTGAAGACCTGTACCGATGATCTTGAATTCCTGCAAAAGATGTATGACAATGAACTGGTAGAACGTTTGAAGTTTGTTACCGAAAATACTTTTGAAAGAATTTCATATACAAGGGCAGTTGAAATACTTGAACAATCGGGCCGGAAATTTGAATATCCCGTTTCATGGGGTGTTGATCTGCAATCAGAACATGAAAGATATTTGGTTGAGAAGCACTTTAACAAGCCCGTTATCTTAACTGATTATCCGCGCGAAATAAAAGCGTTTTACATGAAAGTAAATGATGATGGAAAAACCGTGAGGGCAATGGATGTGCTTTTTCCAAAAATTGGCGAAATCATTGGTGGCAGCCAGCGGGAAGAAAATTATGATACTTTGATATCCAGGATCAGGGATATGAACATACCTGAAAAAGATGTATGGTGGTATCTTGAAACCCGAAAATTTGGTACCGCACCCCACAGTGGTTTTGGGCTTGGTTTTGAACGCCTTATGTTGTTTATAACAGGTATGGGTAATATACGTGATGTAATACCCTTTCCACGTGCTCCCCAAAATGCGGAATTTTAGTATGCTGCAGTCCGGCATTATGAAAAAAATTTCTTAATTTGGCAACATCGTAAATATTGAAGATTTTTAACCCGGTAAGACTAATTATTACACAAAAATGTTAAAGCAACGGTTACAGCAAAAGCTTTTGCAGAAATTATCGCCTCAACAGATTCAATTGATGAAGCTGCTGCAGTTGCCTACCGTATTGCTTGAACAACGTATCAAAGAAGAGATTGAAGAAAACCCGGCCCTTGAGGAAGGTGCTGATGATGAAATAGAGGATTTTGATGATGAGTTTGATGATGAATATGAAGGAGATCCTGATGACAAAGACTTTGATGAGCCCGAAAATGATCCAGACAACGAGTTTGATATATCAGATTACATTGAAGATGATGAAATACCAAATTATAAGTTATCTGCCAACAATACAAGTGCCGATGATGAACATAAAGAAATTCCGATTTCTTCATCTTTCAGTTTTCAGGAACATCTTTTATCGCAACTGGGTTTAAGGGAGCTCACAGAACAGGAAGAGCAAATTGCCGTGCATATTATCGGTAATATTGATGATGCCGGTTACCTGCAAAGAGATATTCACTCACTTATTGACGACCTTGCTTTTGCTTTAAATATAAGAACCGACTTTAAAGAAGTATTGGGGTTATTGCGTATAATACAGGAATTTGATCCGCCTGGGGTAGGAGCAAGAGACCTTCAGGAATGTTTGCTTCTGCAAATCAGAAGAAAGAAAAATGACAGCAAATCCATAAATGATGCTGAATTATTGTTGGAAAAGAATTTCAATGATTTTACCAAAAAACATTACCAAAAGATTCAAAAGAAATACAACCTGAGTGATGAAGAGCTTAAAGCTGCCATTAATGAAATATTGAAACTAAACCCTAAGCCAGGTAACACACTAACAGAAGCCGGTCGGTCATCACAGTATGTTATTCCCGATTTTATTGTTACAATACAAAATGGTGAACTCGAGCTAACCCTTAATTCCCGTAATGCTCCTGAGTTGCGCATAAATCGCACCTATGCCGATATGCTGGAAACCATGGCAGAGCAAAAGGGAAAATCCAATTCCCGGCAAAAAGAAGCCGTAATGTTTGTGAAGCAAAAGCTTGATGGGGCAAAATGGTTTATTGATGCCATCAGGCAAAGGCAGAACACTTTGCTGGTTACCATGGAAGCTATTCTTACCTTTCAGAAAGAGTACTTCCTTACCGGCGATGAAACCAAAATCAGGCCGATGATCCTGAAAGATATTGCTGATATTGTGCAACTGGATATTTCAACTATTTCACGGGTGGCCAACAGCAAATATGTTCAAACACCTTATGGCACGTTCCTGCTCAAAACACTTTTTTCTGAGTCTTTACAGAACGAAGAAGGAGAAGAAGTTTCAACCCGTGAAGTAAAGAAAATACTTAAGGATTGTATAAGTGCAGAAAACAAATCGAAACCTCTTACGGACGAGCAACTCACCAAAATCTTAAAAGACAAAGGATATAATATTGCCCGCAGAACCGTTGCCAAATATCGCGAACAGTTAAACATACCCGTTGCAAGGTTAAGAAAGGAACTGGTTTGATAATCAAAAAAGATTTCTTGTCACGCCTCATCAGCGGAGTATTTCATCCGTTATTTATCCCAAGCATTGCGATGATAATCCTGTTTGCTATTCCATCTTATGTGGCTTTTTCAGTTTCAAAGCAGGCACAAAAACTTATTATTGTTATTGTTTTTATTAATACCTGCATTGCCCCTCTGCTCGCTATTCTGTTTATGAAAAGAATAGGAATAGTTTCAAGTATTTCATTAGATAAAAGGGGCGACAGGATATATCCGGTATTGATATCGATTCTTTTTTATCTCTTTACGTATTACCTTTTCCGGCAGGCAAAATTACCTTCTGTGCTTAATTATTTTATTGTTGGAGGCACAATAGTTACTTTGGCCGGCTTTATAATTACATTTTACTGGAAAATAAGCATACATATGCTGTCAATAGGAGGTTTTACCGGATTTCTTATTGCGTTGTCAATATTTCTCAGGTATGATATGCCTTTTTTGATTATTTCAAGCATACTTGTTTCTGGTCTTCTTGGAACGGCGCGCATAAAACTCAACGCCCATAATCCACCCCAGGTTTATGCAGGGTTTATTACAGGCGTTGCAATTATGCTGTTGTTGTTTTATTATTTGAGCAATTAGAAAAGGATAAAAGATAATCCTACACTAAAAACTCCTGCATCGGTAGCATTGTTTTCCTCAAAAATATTGGTAAGATTTATAAATGTGTTCAGATTTACCCGGCCATAACCTATACGGCCATGCACACCTACCAGAAAATTTTCAATATTGTTTAGTTTTCCTTCTTTGAGGCTTATTTCTCGCCCTCCTGGGGTTAACTCACCTACATATTTTGTATGGGCATTTATTAATAATCCTGCTTTTACGCCTGCATGAATGCGGAAAGTATGCGGAGTATTGCGGGTTCTGTAACGTAACTCTACCGGTATATTAAGATAATTCAGGCTAAGTTTGTTTTTATAGTCAAGTTCAGAATTGATAGGATTAAAATCAAATGAATAGGAATGATCACTGTAAAGGTTACGACTGGTAAAGCCGAGCCCTGCAGCAAAACTGAAATTGGAAGTACTGATTGGAAAATCCTGTAAATAATCGATTGATATACCGCGATTTATGGTTTTGGTTTCCATTTCATCGGGCAGGTTTGACCATATATCGGTAAAAAGTCCGACGATTAAACGGTCTTTGGGGCGCATTTTTGAATTTTCCTGAGAAAATGTGCTTGCAGCGAATAAAGTGATAACAGTAATAAACAAAATAACTTTTTTCATGACGAATTATTTAGGTTAAAAATGGATTGATGCTTTAAAGAAACTGGTCGATCCTATATTCAAATTTAATGCCATTTTTCGAGAAAGCATAATTTAAGCAACAATATTTAGTGATTCATCGCAATTACAAGTTTGCCTCTTACCCGACCGGTTTCAATACGGTGGTGTGCATCAGGAGCTTCTTCCAATTCATATACTTTTTCAATTTGTGGTTTCAGTTTCTCTTCTGCCACTAATTTTGCCAGGTAATTTAAATCATCACTTCCAGGTTTTGCCATTATTCCGTAAACTTGTCTGGAAAGCAACGGATTTATTATTTGTCTGAACATCACAGATGGTTTGGGTATTGTAGTAATGTAAGTGCCTTTTCTTTTCAGCACCCTTTTCGATTCGGAAAAAGATGATTTTGCCACAGCATCAAATACGATATCATACTGATTATTTTTTTGGGTAAAATCTTCCTTCTCGTAGTTTATTACATGATCAGCACCCATATTTTGTACAAATTCTATGTTTTTTTCCGAACATACGGCAGTAACTTCGCTGCTGTAGGCTTTGGCAATTTGAATAGCCAATGAGCCTACCCCTCCTGATCCTCCATTGATCAGCACATGCATCCATGATCTTATGTGCCCTTTATCTCTCAAAGATTGCAAAGCTGTTATTCCGGCAAGCGGTATGGCTGCCGCTTCATTAAAAGATATATTGTCAGGCATTTTACTTATAATATCTTCTTTTACACAAACATATTCAGAATAACCGCCAATACCTAAGGGTAACATGGCAAACACTTTATCACCTATATTGAATTTTGATGCACCGGGCCCGTTTTTTTCAATAATTCCTGCCATTTCACCTCCCGGTGTTCGCGGAAACTTTGCCCGGAATACAAACCGTAAACTCCCGTTTCTCACTTTGTAATCTACCGGGTTGATCCCTGCAGCCATTACCTTTACCAGCACTTCACCTTTGGAAGGCTCAGGGACAGGAGAGTCTGCTATCTTTAAAACATCCGCATCACCATATTTTTTATAAATGATTTTTTTCATATTTGATTTAGGTTTGATTGTAAGTTCTAAACAAAAAAGTTTTTCAAATTATTGCAGTGCTAAGTTATGGGATTTTCACCAAAACTGCGAATCCTATCCACTTTTAATACTGAAAATCAGCCTTTTTATAGCAAAAATAAGTAGAACAGCAATCTCCGGGAAACAGAAACCTGAGCTTTTATATCTTTTGATCCGTTATGTGGTTAATGCTATGGATTCAGCCAGGTTATTACACGATTAAAAACTGAATTGAATACAGATGTTGACTTTCTCGTTTTCTTTTTAGTTTTTTGAAGCCAACTTTCTGTAATATTTTTTTATTGTCACGGGTTTAATATTCACCCTTTTTTCTATACTTTTGCGCAAAATAAAATTCGGGAAAACAATAAATATTGATTATGGGTAGAGCATTTGAATATCGCAGGGCAGCCAAAGAGAAACGCTGGGATAAAATGTCGAAAGTATTTCCCAGACTTGCAAAAGCCATTACTGTTGCCGCCAAGGAAGGTGGTATAGATCCTGATTTAAATGCAAGGCTGAGGTCGGCCATTCAAAATGCCAAGGCGCAGAATATGCCTAAGGACAATATTGATGCCGCCCTTAAAAGGGCATCAGGTAAAGATGCAGCTGATTTTACTGAAATTGTTTATGAGGGCAAAGGCCCACATGGTGTTTTGGTCATTATTGAATGCGCAACAGATAATCCCACCCGAACCATCGCCAATATAAAATCTTACTTTAACAAAGCAGGAGGTGGCCTTGTACCCACCGGTTCGCTTGATTTTTTATTCAACCGAAAAGCAGTTTTTCAGTTTGAAAAAACTGATGATATGGATATTGAAGAACTGGAACTTGAATTGATTGATGCCGGACTGGATGAGATAGAAGAAAATGAAGGGACTTTATATCTTTATGCCGATTATACAGATTTTGGTTCTTTGAACCAGGCCCTTGAAGAAAAGGGTATTGAAATTACAAAGGCCAATCTTCAGCGTATTCCCAATTCCCCTGTTGAGTTTACTGAAAAACAACTCGAAGAAATAGATAAATTAATTGATAAGATTGACGATGATGATGATATTCAGGCAGTTTATACCAATATTGCCTGATTATCTATCCAATATATGTTCAACAGGAATTTCCTCTTCGGGAGCAATGTTTTTTGCTCCTGTTTTTTTTGATTCCTCATAGATTTTTATCCAGGAAAAAAGTCCTGCTATAGCAATTCCAAGGAAAACAAAATACTGGAAGCTGGTAAATACCAGTTGCTTTTCAAAATAGAGAGGTACGGATATTACATCACCTATGATCCAGTAAATCCAGTTTTCAATGCGTTTTAATGCCATAAATAGCATACCCACCAAAAATATTGAAGTTGTGAAGGAGTCAACGTACATCAGTTTCAAACCTTCGAAATACACATAAGTTTCAAGGTAATCTTCGTCATTTTTGTTGAATAACCATAGCATGCCCAGTATAACAAAATAAAATATAAATACAGCCGCTATACCTATTAATTGCTGTTTTTTACTATTCCATCTGATAGGTATAACCTTTTTCTGCGGGCCTTTGCGCGACCACATGTACCAGCCGTATACACTCATCAGAAAGTAAAAAAAATTAATGCCCATGTCGGCATAAAGCTTGGGCTCAATAAGGATATACACATAAATCAAAACTGAAACTATACCGGTAGGGTATACAAGGATATTGGCTTTTTTTGCATACCAGACACTTAACAGGCCAAAGATTACTGCAACAATCTCGAGCCAGCCGGTTGCCATTACATTTTGCTGAAATGTTTCAAAAAAACTGTTCAGTAACATATATCAAAGGATAAATATAAACCGTGCAAAGGTATGATATTTAAACCTTACAAAATATAATGTTAATTTTGTTTTTTTATTTTACTTAATTAAGAACAGATACTAATTATTAAATACAATTTAACTTGTTATTCAAAGAACTTAAATTAGATGATTCCCTGATGCAGGGCCTTGAAGCAATGGGCTTCAGGGAAGCTACACCCATACAGCAACAGGCAGTACCTGCAATACTTGAAGGAAAGGATTTGCTGGGTTGTGCCCAGACAGGTACAGGGAAAACTGCCGCCTTTGTTCTTCCTATTATTCATAAGATCATTGATCATAAAACTACGGGGCTGAATACCCTGGTAATTGTTCCTACCCGCGAGCTGGCGCAACAAATCGATCAGCAGATTGAAGGACTGGGGTATTTTGTTTCAGTGGGGTCGATGGCTGTTTTTGGTGGCGGTGATGGAATTAGCTGGGAAGCTCAGAAGAAGAGCATGACCAGCGGAGTTGATATCGTTGTGGCTACTCCGGGACGACTCATAGCAATGCTTGGCATGGGCAAGATTGATCTTTCTAACATAAAGCATCTTGTACTTGATGAGGCTGACCGTATGCTTGATATGGGTTTTTATGATGATATTATGCGTATTATCAGTTATTTACCCGGGGAAAGGCAAACTTTGATGTTCAGCGCAACTATGCCACCCAAAATTGAATTGCTTGCCAGAAAGATCCTGAAAGATCCGGTAAAAATAAATCTTTCTCTTTCAAAACCTGCCGAAGGAGTCGATCAGCAGGCCTTTGTGATTTTTGATGATCAAAAAGACAGACTATTGATTTCTTTGCTAAGAAGCATGGAATATGAGTCGGTGTTGATCTTTGCCTCTACAAAAGTAAAAGTTAAGCAGATTTATGAGATGCTCAGATCAAAAAAGCTGGATATTGAAGCATTTCATTCTGATCTGGAGCAAAATGTGAGACTTGATATTTTGAGAAAATTCAAGAATAAGATTATTAAGGTTATCGTTGCAACTGATGTATTATCACGCGGTATCGACGTGGATAATATCAGCATAGTAATCAATTATGATGCTCCGGGTGATCCTGAGGATTATGTTCACAGGGTGGGTCGCACAGCCAGGGCAGCACGCACCGGTAAGGCCATTACATTCATAGGGAAACAGGAACAACGCAAATTTGCCGGTGTAGAAAAACTTATCGGCTATAGCGTTAAAAAACCAGAACTACCTCCGGAGCTGGGCAAGGGTCCCGAATACAATCCCAAAATCTACAGCGAAGGAAGAAATCCCAAATGGAGAAGACCTGGTGGCAAAAGAGACAAGAGCTCCGGTGATAACAAGGGTTACAGATCAGCCGGCAAATCATCACGTGATAAAGATGAAAAACCGGAAGGAAGATTTCGGGGCAGGAGAAACCAGGACAATCGTGGAGATGCCTGATTGATTCCAATGCTTTCTGATTATTATTTATTATAAAACTATGAAAAACAATACTTCAGGCCTCATTCTCATAATTGCCATTTTGATGGGTCTGTTAAATTCATCTCCTCTGACCGGGCAGGTTGATTCTACTTACCGGTTTTATTTTTATGATCAGCGATATTCATTGTTTGAAGCACTGGAAACAAAACCAGGACAAATCATTATGCTGGGCAACAGTATTACCAATGGTGGTAACTGGAGTGAGTTGCTCGGTAACAACAGGGTAATAAATCGTGGCATCTCAGGTGACAATACATTTGGTGTACTTAACCGTTTGGATGAAATTGTATCATCACAACCTCAGAAAATTTTCATTCTCATTGGGATTAATGATTTGTCACGCGAAACGCCTGTAGATGTAATTCTTAATAATTATAAACGGATTGTCAAACGAATTCAAAAGGACTCACCCGGTACAAAAATTTATGTGCAGAGTCTTTTTCCTACCAATAATGAGTTTGATCATTTTCCCCGTGCTCAGAATAAGGATGATGAAATAAGAGCTGTAAATAATGGTATCGAAGAGATTGCAGGGGAATACGGCCTTACCTTTATTGATCTTTATCCGCATTTTCTTGATGAAGAAGGCAAACTTAGCAAGGATTATACAAATGACGGGCTTCACCTGATGGGAGAAGGTTATTTGAAGTGGGCGGAAATTTTGATGGAATTTATAGAGGAATAGAAAGAAACCCTGAAATCAGCATTGCTTATTTTTTTCGTAGAAAACTTTTCCAACTCATTTAATATGGTCGAGTGATTTAGTGTTGGAGATGCTGCTTGCGACTTGCAATCATTTCCATCCAACCTTCACCATTTTCAATTAATCCTTTATTAGATTCCAGGCAAGTTCATGGGTAAACTCGAAGGCTTGAATGAGTCCATGCTCTTCGAGCTCATTGAGCAGCTCCTTATTAATGAATTTTTTTAATTGAGAAAGGGCATTTTTATAATTTGATAATTTTTGTTTCCAGCGTATATCTGTTTCCATTTTGCCTCTTGATTTGCACTAGCTAAACTACGAAAGTTTTTGTTAAGCCTTAAACAAACTATTATGATTTTATTAATAGAACCAATAAACATATAACGGATTTAAATATTTTGTTATTTTTGAACACATTTGTTACTATATATATAATTAACAAAAAGCCCTAATGTTAATACATACAAAAACACTATTTTTACCCCGTTTTATTCAAGGCATTTCAGATTATTAAATAATTTCTTATGAAGTATAGTATTTTTGCAGGATTGGCCTTAGTTATCCTTTCGTTTTTTTGTAATACAAATTCATCAGCGCAGCAATCGCCCGAAGCCCGTTACCTTAATCTTGAGGAGGTAATTGAAATTGCCCGTGAACAATCGCCGGATGCTTTGGCGGCAAGGCACAGATATCGTGGTAGTTACTGGCGTCATCGATCTTACCAGGCAGGTTACCTGCCGGATTTAAGACTTGATGCAACTCTGCCGAATCTTAACCGGAATATTCAGGCCATTACATTACCCGATGGGTCGGATGTTTTTGTGCGCAGAAGCCTTGCGTCATCATCAGGAAATTTATCATTGAATCAGCGTATTGGCCTAACAGGAGGACAGATTTTTATGAGCACGGGTCTCGAGCGTATTGACCTGATACGTGAAGATGGGAATACCACATCTTTCCTGTCTACACCAATTAATATAGGTCTTAGTCAGCCAATTTTCGGTTACAATCCCTATAAATGGGAGCGGAAGATTGAACCCTTGCGTTTTCAGGAAGCACGAAAACGCTATATCGAAGACCTGGAAGCAATTTCCATGCGGGGCAATAACCTGTTCTTTGATCTTTTACTGGCCCAGATCAATATTGAAATCAATACTCTTAACCTGGCAAACAATGATACGCTATATGAGATTTCCAAAGGCAGGTTTTCTTTAGGAAGAATTGCTGAGAATGAACTCCTGCAGATGGAATTAAATGTATTGAATTCAGAAGCTGCACTTGAGCAGGCGCGCATTGATTATGAAGCTGCTCTTTTCCGTTTTCGTTCGTACCTGGGGATAGAGAACATTGAGAATGTAACGCTCATAGTTCCTGATGAAAGGCACAATTTGCTCATTCAGGTGGAAGAAGCGTTGGAACAGGCTCGCCAGAATCGTTCAGATATACTTGCACTGGAACGGCAGCAACTGGAAGCAGAAAGTGAAGTTAGTCAGGCTCGATCCGAAGCCCGTTTCAATGCCAATTTATTTGCTGTTTACGGGCTTACCCAAACAGCTGATAATTTCTCAGATGCATATGTTGATCCCTCTGATCAACAACAATTAAGAGTAGGCATACAAGTTCCTATCCTTGATTGGGGTGTAGGCAGGGGAAGAGTAAGAATGGCAGAATCTAACCGCGAACTGGTGAATACCAATGTTGAGCAGGCATTGATAGATTTTGAACAGGAAGTATTTTTACGGGTAATGGAATTTAATATGCTCGACCGCCAGCTTATGATTGCTGCCAAGGCTGATACTATTGCTGATAAGCGATATGAAGTCTCACGACAACGCTATCTTATCGGGCGTATTGATATTCTTGAACTTAACATTGCTCTGGAAGAAAAGGATCGTGCCAAGCAACGATACCTGGCTGCGTTGCGAAATTACTGGAGAGGATTTTACGAAATGCGCCGCCTTACCCTTTATGATTTTAAGGAAGATGGCCCCATTACATTGAATTTTAATGAGATATAAGTATGCTGGATCTGTCAGATGCTACCATCGATAAAATTATTATCCACAAGGTTGGCAACCCCTCGCATGATGAGCAGTTGAAGTGTTCAAAAGATGAATTTCCTTTAAATAATCCCGATCTGGAAGCAGTACTTTCACATTTTTTTCTGGCACCATTTCATAAAAAGGACCATGGCTTTTATAACTTCAGGCATGATACCGATGTTCATCTGAATGAAATGTACCATTATGCAGGTAAGACCTTTGACCCTGATGAAAGTTTTGTGCTGCAATCGGTTAATATTGCCAAACATCTTTATGATAAATCTCACCACCCAAAAGTAAAATCGGGCGAGTTGTACATTGTTATGTTTAATAACTGCATGGTAGAAGATGAACTGACCGACGCATTGGGTATATTTAAATCAGAGAACAAAGACACTTTCCTGAAAGTATATTCCGGTGATGAGAATCTTTCCATTGAGTATCAGAATGGAATAAATATTAATAAACTGGATAAAGGTTGTTTGATTTTCAATACCGAAAAAGAGCAGGGGTATAAGATCTGTATTGTTGATAAAACCAATGCCGAAGAGTCAAGATTCTGGAAAGATGAATTTTTGAAGGTTATTCACCGGGATGATGATTTTTATCAGACCCGGATGGTTATGAATATGGCCAAAAGGTTTTGCAATACCCACCTGGTTGAAGAAAACGATGTTTCACGCAATAAGCAACTGGAGATAAAGGATAAGGTTGTACAGTATTTTTCAGAAAACGATGCATACAGTTCAGATGCTTTTGAACAGGAAGTATTGGCCGAGCCCCAGGTTATTGATGCTTATCGCGATTTTCGCAGTCACTTTGCTGAGCAACAGCAACTGCTTACCAAAGATTATTTTCAAATTGCTGAACCCGCCGTAAAGAAAGAAAAGAAAAACTTCAGAAGCGTTATTAAACTTGATAAAAACTTTCATGTTTACGTGCATGGAAATCCCAATATGATTGAAAAGGGTTTTGACGATGGAAGAGGTAAGTTTTATTATAAATTGTATTTTGAAGAAGAAAGCTAGTGCTGTTTATAGGTTTATAAGTTGATAAAATACTATTTGATTTATTTTTTACCTTTAATGCTTATTGTTTTAAAATAAATTACCACAAAAAGAAATAGCTATGGAAGGATTTACTACTTTATTAATTGTATTGGGTGTTATTGCCCTTTTTGCCATTTTAGGTTATAACCGGCTCGTTCGTTTGCGTAATATGGCTGAAAAAGCTTTTGCCAGTATTGATGCAATGGCAAAAAAGCGCTACGACCTTATTCCCAATCTGGTTGCCACAGTGCAGCAATACATGGAGCACGAACGATCTACCCTTACCGAAATTACTGAAATGCGCGCCAAAGCTGTTTCGGGAAATCTTTCTGATAATGAAAAAGTTGATCTTGATAATAAAATATCACGTGCAATGGGCGGTATAATGGTTGCAGTTGAAAACTATCCCGATCTGAAAGCCAACCAGAATTTTATCCAGTTGCAAGGCAGTCTTAATGAAGTTGAAGAACAGCTTAGTGCCGCAAGAAGGGCATATAATGCTGCTGTTACCGATTATAATAATGCCTGCCAGATGTTTCCTTCCAATGTTTTTGCCCTTGTTTTTAATTTTAAAACCAAAAGATTGTTTGAGATTTCTGAACAGGAAAGACAAAATGTAGATGTGAAGTCACTTTTTAATAAATAACATATAATTATCGGCAGCCAGAATAATGTATGATGATTTGTGTTATGTGTAATTCTCAGTGAACTGATTTAATAAAAAAATTTTATAGGGTATGAAATCACTTGATGAATTTAAGAAGTTCTTTGATCAGGTTATGATGCCTGACCTGAAAGCTTTGGATGACAGGAGAAAGAAAATTGTTAAAAGAAGCGCTTTGGTTATTTTGTTTACTTTGTTGTTGTTGCTTTTGGCAACAGTAATATACCTGAATCTTGATGCAAGTAAACAAGACAATAACAGTGTTTTCTATTTTATTCTGGTTTTGGCTGTTATAATTACCGGAGCAATAATTACCGGAAATAACTGGGCACGCGACAAAACTTTTTACACTGATTTCAAGCAAAAAATAATTGAGCCTATAGTAAAATTTGTTAGCCCGGATCTGACTTATGAACCCAAAAATTATGTGGGTTCGGATAGCTTTCAGCGTTCGCGTATTTTTCTTAACAGGGTCGATCGTTATTCGGGTGATGATATGGTGCACGGTAAGCTTGATAAAACCCAGCTTTGGTTTTCAGAAGTAAAGGCTGAGTATAAAACAACTACTACAGACAACAAGGGCCGAACCAAAACAACCTGGCATACAATTTTTAAAGGATTATTTTTTATTGCTGATTTTAACAAGAATTTTCAAACATCAACCGTGGTTTTACCAAACAGGTTGGGTAAAGGATTTCTGGCTGATTTTTTCAAGAAAATAAATTTTTCCCGCCGTGAAAAACTTGTTAAACTCGAGGATCCCGATTTTAACAACCAGTTCGTAGTTTATGGTGATGATCAGGTTGAAGCCCGGTATGTTCTTAGCACATCACTTATGCGAAGAATAACGGAATTCGGGGAAAAGCATCCCAATAATTTGTATATTTCTTTTGTAAATTCTTTCCTGTATGTTGCAATTGCATACAGTAAGAACCTTTTTGAACCCAGTTATTTTAAAAAGATGACCCGTTTAAGTCTGGTTCAGGAATATTTTGAAGATATTCAACTGGCAGTTAGCATTGTTGAAGACCTCAACCTGAACAACCGCATCTGGACGAAACAATAGGGAGTAACCAAGACGGAAGACCGGAGAAAAAACCAAAGCACGAAACTCAAACCTCGAATTATTTAATTATGAACTCAATAACCTATTAACCTGATAACTTACTATCCTAATATCTTATCGGATCAAATCCCTTTCCATAAACTCCCATTACTTTTGAGATGGAAATAAACGCATCGGGGTCAATATATTTTATGGTTCTGAATATTTTATTGGTTTCATAACGACGCACTACTACCATAAGGATTGTGCTTTTTGTTTTACTGTACCAGCCTTTGCCATCAACAAGAGTAACACCACGACCAATCTCGTTGGCAATCTGTTCAGCTATCAGGTCGGGTTGCTTGCTGAAAATAAACATTTGCACACTTTGCCTGTGCCCCATCAGAACCATGTCAATAGCGTAAGAAGCTACCCCCATCACTACCACACCATAAACCATAACTTCAATGGACTGAAAAATAAAGTAAGAGCTGGCAATAATCAGTACATCCATGTACAGGATAAGTTTACCGTGGCTAATGTTGCGGTATTTGTTGATGATCATGGCAATGATATCGGTACCTCCTGTACTTCCGCCCTGTGAAAAAACAAGACCTACACTTCCACCGCTTAAAATACCTCCAATAATTGCCGCCATAAACTTATCTGATACCACAGGCTCGGTGATGAACTGTTGCAACACACTCAGGAACACTGATAGCACAATGGATCCGTAAATGGTTCGGATTCCAAAAGATAAACCAAGGCTTCTTATCCCAATGATTATCAAAACAATATTGATAAGAAAAAACGTTACTCCCACCGGAAAGCCTGTTGCATAAAAAATAATAGTACTCAAACCCGTAATCCCACCGCCAATAATTTCTGACGGGATAATAAAGGCTGTCCAGGCAAGCGCATTTAAAAACAACCCCAAAGTAATAATAGAATAGCTTTTTAATCCATTTAAAAGAGGATTCCGGTTTATCTTAATCTTCATAATCTATTAAATTATAGGTTGTTGTGAAAATATATTTATTGTTTTTCAGAATTGCAAAAGTAAACAAAGACTTTGAATTACATAAAAAAACTAAACCCCGGGGTTTAATTATTTATTTTTTCTAACTTTGTAGATGATCGAGCAACTAAAACATTGATTTTTCGTTGTTTTAAAAAAGATTATTAAAAGCCTGTAATATGAAAACAAAATATCTCAGTTTTATTCTGTGGTTTTTATTTCCGGCTCTTTTGATTGCGCAGGATCAACCTGCTCAACAGCCCGGTTTACTTGATGGAGAATACAGTTTATTTTCTTCACGTCCTGTTTTGGGTGTGCAAATGGGAAGCACCTTCACCACAGGTTTCGGCGGCAGTCTTTTCAGCCAGTCCTTTTCACCTCATTTACAATTTACACCAGGACAAAATTTTTCTTTGGTTGTAGGTACTGTTTTTTCTACATCAAGTCTTAGCAGTGGTAATAATTTCATTTCCCCATCGGGTACTGAAATGCCCAGCCGTTTTCTCAGCAATACAGTGTATGCTTTTGGTGCATATCAGGTAAACCCGCGATTGACAATTACCGGAGGCGCATGGACTGAGCAGAATAATTTTAACTTGATGCAAAACCAAATGAACTCTCAGGCATTTGATATGAATGCACGGGGAATGATGATGGGCATGGATCTGAGAATTACAGAAAATTTGCGTTTCGGAGCAGAGATAAGTGTATCCAGAGGACAAAATCCTTTTAATTCTTATTCGGGTGGTTTTGGAGGTTACAATTCAAACCCCTTTCATCGCAGATATCCCTGGTAAACTGAAAGGCAAGTTTTTTAAGAGTTAGTTTTAAAATATAATTCATACAAAATCAAAACCTGGAAAATGGTTTTGATTTTTTTTGTGTGGATTCAACCGGAAATAATTGATTTGTCTGATGGTAAAGGTTGGAAAAAAAATAATTTAAAAAGATGCAAAATATTTTTGTGATATTCCAAAAAATAATTACATTGTAGTGCTGAAAATTTTAATCATTTTTTGGTTGTTTTTATTGGTTAATGTTGTTTTTGTTTTGGTGGTTAAAAGGCAATAGGCGAGTGCAGGGCTCGCCTTTTGTTATTTAAATAACTTAGTATTTGCAGTAATAATTTACTTATACAAGTGTTAAAAACTAAAATAAACCATTAATTGGAAAAATGATTTGCAGAAATACCTTTTATGAATAAAAAAACTATCCTCCCTGCATTCTTATATTTTTCAAACCCGCCACTCTAGCTGCTGTTACCACCTGATTATATTCTTTCTGTGTAATTCTTCTGTTGATTTCCGGGTATTGATCGGCTTTGAAAACAGGTGTATACTGCGACATTACATTTACATAAGTATCTTTTGACAGTTTTTGGCCAATCCATTCCATTACCTTCGCTGATCGGGCAGCATTATTGGGCATAATGTGCAGCTGTGCATCATACCCCATAATACATCAGCACGGGCTTTTAGTGTTCCGTTTTTATGCAGTTTTATGTAATGGGGTTCGTAATTGTCGCCCGATAATATGACAGGGCATTTGCTTTAGTGTTAAGAAAGCCCAATGTGCCGGCAACGGGTAGCACGCTGCCAATGATAATAATACCTCCCGGGGTTTTCAGGAACCTTCGGCGATCAGTTTTTCCGCAGCAACTCATGGCTTGTATTTTAAGATTGTACAAGGTTTAAAAGTACAAGATCAACAGATTACCTTCAACCATGGGTAAGATTTAAAATATTCATTCTTACAATTCATCCTGCAAAAACATTAAATTCGCAAACTTGTTACATAAACTAATATGCCAGATACTGTATTTTGTAGTTAGTCTGATACTTAAATATTACACAAAAATCCTCATGATGATAAAATTCCTGTTCCATACATTGTTGAAGTTTACAAGAATTGCTTTCATTATACTATTTCCGTTTGGTGCTATTTCACAAAATGCCATTTTCTTAAAAGGCGGTACTAACTATAATTTCCTGGGTGTAGGATTTGAACCGGATTATGGTGACCGCTTCGGGTATACCCTGGGTTTGGGAAGCATTCTCAAAGTCGGTAATAACATGGTTGTTAGTCCTGAAGTCAGTTACAGCCGTAAAACACTGGATCTTTATACTCCTTTATACATAAACGAAACGTATACAAATTCAGATGTCAGGCTGGGCCTTAATTATGTTGATGTTTCTGCACATTTTGGGTATGGTGGTTTTTTTGAGCCTGGTGTTGATGATGATTTTGATTCAACTACTTTGTTAATGTTATATGCAGGCCCACAAGTTAGTTTTCTAACCAGTCAGGATAACAGGCTGATAACTGAATCAGAAAAGATCGAAATTCCGGAGATTGGGCGTATCCAGAATTACATCATTGGCATGAATGCCGGGTTGTCATTCGGAATCAGGAATTTCTATTTTGATGCAAGGTATTTTATACCATTCAATTCTTTTCTGGAACTGGATACATACGGAGATGCGCTGCAATCTATGAGTATCAGCGTAGGGTATACATTTATGATCAGATAAACAAATTTTTTCATTCAAGGCAAAAGAATGACTTTTGCCACATGACCCATCTCATTTCTTACAAAATAAGTTCCGGGGCTTAATCCTTGTGTAGAAATCCTGTCAGTATTTAGTCTGAAACTGAGCAGCCTGCCTTCTGTATCAAATAAATAAATATCCGTAAAACCATCCAGGAAAAGCATATTACCTGATTTGATGGGATTAGGAAATACATTTATGCTGAGAGTTTCCTGATCATATTCTTTTACATCGGTAGTAAAGGATTCACCTTCAAGGCTAACATTATTGAATGTAACCCTGTAGCCTTCATCTATTGTGGGATCATTGCATATAAATCGCAATCGAAGTTTGAAATCGGGATTATTGGGTGTATTCGTGGCCTGCGATAAATCTACAGTAAAGAATTTATAGTTTTTATCAAGCTGGAGGGTGCTGTTTATAATTCCTTCTGATGTCCATACAGGCTCGCCGGTATTGGTTGAAAAATCCACTATGATTTGGTCAGCAGCATAATAGTCTTTCGCGGCAAAACGAAATAGTAGCTGATCAAAACCGGTTGAAGGCAAATGAAAGATCAACGTGTTCTCACCTGCATCGCCGGCAAAAGGCTGTCGTATTTGAATGCCTCTCATTATTTCTTCATTATAGGGCATAAAATTGTTTCCTTCAGATCTGTAATTTACTTCCGTAGGAGCATTCTGGCGCTCCATTGATGCTTTTCTCCAGAATGGACTCCCGGGTTGAAATGGATACCCTTCAAGTGCTGATTGAAAGCTTAGTATTGCTCCCTCGTTAAGGGAATAAAGTGGTTCAATAATCTCCAGTGGCTGGTCATTGGGCAGACTGGTTGAAAAATACCAGTAGTGTATCAAATCTCTGTATTCGGGTACTTCATCATCTCCGTTCCCTTCTTTGGGCTTAAAGTATGCAGTAATCATTTCAAATTCAGATGGATCACCTGTTATTGTTTCTGTTTGTTGTTCTGTACCTTCCCAGTGGCTGAACTCATATCCTTCATTGGCCAAAGCATGAATAGTAACAGGGATTCCCTCAAAATATACTCCCGACCAGGGATAGGGTTCATTATTGACTCCGGGAGTTTCAGGTAAAATATCAATGGTATTTATTTTTACATAACCTTGTTCGGGTTCTGTTACGTTTAATACGACCAATGTTGTATCAGACAGACCAAAGTGGCCAAGTATATGATTTCTTTGTCTTTCGGGTCTGGTATCTGCAAAGTACCGCATCCGGTTGATTTCGAAATTCCATGCATCCATGTTTTCAGGATTTTTCCATCGATGGATATGTTCAGGCATTTCAGGCTGGATTTTTTCCATAAATTCAGTAATCAATCCATTAACCCTTTCAGGTAAGAAAGCGGTATTTATAAGATCAGCAAACCGGTTTATGAACTGAAACCTGAAGGAATCATTTTCAAGAAGGTTTCTCAGTAAAAAGGTTGACCAGTCGGGGTTGGGCCAGTCAGTATTGCCTGCCTCGGTCGCAAATGCAAGGGTATTATGGTTGGATGATGGGGTACCATGAATGAATCCGAATCCGAAATCCATGTCAAAGACCAGCCATCGCCATCGGCCATCATGGCCATAGGGACTATTGGGAATATAGGTATTGGTTCTTTTTCGCCAGTAATCAATATTGTTGCCGGGCCAGTCAGAGTTTGCCGCATAAATATTGGCAATCTGGTAATCAATGTAGTTTTCAGTATCTATCCTGGTAAGTATATGTTCGTAGTGTTCGCTTTGGGTAATGTCGTTATTTTGAATATACTGAAGAGTTTCGAGGTAGTGGATGTTATCACCTTCTTTAATTACAGCATCAAATTCCAGATAATCTATTTTGTTAGGATTAACACCAAATACTCTTTCCAGGTAATGCTTGTCGTACCTTTCGCGCATATTATGAATACCCCAAAACTCTCCGTTTATTAGTACAACCGATGGACGATAAGCCAGTGTTTCGAAATTAAGATGTCTGACAACTCTTTGAATTAAAGCATCTCTGAAAAGTGAGAAATTCCAGTCATTCCCTGAATTTCTAAGTATTATTCTTCGGTAGGCATTAAAAGATTGATCAGGGAAAAACGGATGATAAAATTCAGTATTTCCATATTGTCCTCTGGCATACAATCTGAGAGATTTCATGGGGAATGACCTGCTCCAGCCACCATGAATACGAAAACCAATATCCTGACTCAGGCTGGGGAAGCTGTTTCCTTCATCAAAAAAAGTGAAATGTGCAGGAAATTCCCATTCTTCTCCTCTTCTGTGGTAATTAGCCGGTCTCCCTCCATTTGCATTGCCATCAGGATTATTTGTGCGCCAGGTGTCAAAGTCTGTTCCCGGATTATAAACCCCTTCATAATAATCAAAAAAATAATTTGCATTGGTACTAATATGTATCACCGGCAAGGAGAAACGTTCGCGTCCCAACGGATTTATAAAAAATACCTCTGTTCTCGCAGGGCTGGCGATAGACCCCGGGCGGTAAGCCTTTGCCCTTACAACTATTCCTTTAAATACAGGATCATTGGGAAAATAATAGGGATAGTTTAAAAATGCAGATGCCTTGTGGGTCATGCTATCGGTTTCCAATGAACGATCGTATATACTAAAAGAGTTGTCATTATAATCATGGCTCACATAAGTGCCTGTCAGGAACTCACCAAAAGGATCTCCCGGATATTGAGGGTAAATGTTTTTGTATGGGAAGTTTGTTCCTGAAATATTATCAATATCAGGTTCAGATCCGTCAAGGGTGTAGATTATCTCAGAATCATTTTCTGCAGCAGTAAGGGTTAGTTGAAAATCATTTGTATAAAAACCGCCCGAATGGGAAAAGACCGGTGGAGAAAGGATCTGATCAGATGTTTGGGTTGTATTGCTTTGACCGGGTGTGGATTCCTGAAAATAATACCAGTCAGGACTTCCATCAGGAAATCTTCCATAACTAACATCTGCAATAAGGATGGTAGCAGGAATATAATTGATCATTATCCCATCACTTTTACTCAGTAAAAGGGGTTCTCCCTGATTGCTGATTGAGAAGTTTGTATGCAAAGGTTCTCCGGATTCTCTTCTGTCTTTTCCCGATGCCCATATGATCAGATATTCTCCGGGTGAGATGGTAACGGATGGAAAGAACCATTTAAAAGGATCGGAATAATCATCTGACAAGTACCAACCTGTTAAATCAATATCTTCTATTCCCAAATTATACAGTTCTATCCAGTCTTCGAAATCGCCATCCTCATCTGCCACCGTATTAGAATTGGATGACATAAATTCGTTTATAATGACTTGCTGAGAATAAGCATAAGAATTAAAAACAATAAAAACAGCCAGAAAAACAATTGTATGTAAAGTTTTGAAAAGCATATGCAAAAGTTTCTTCCTTCAGGTACTGTAAAGGTAGCGATTTTAAATAATGAAGACTCCGCCAGATGGGAGTCTTCATCGGTGTTCCTTTTTTGAAGAGTTGTTATAATACTGTTATTACCTGATAATAACCTTTTGACTTTCTTTAATGTTTCCCGATTGAATAGTTATCAGATACATCCCGCTTGAAAAATTACCATCGACACTGTGTATGCCTTCCCCTCGTATGGATTTCACTGAAATCAACTGTCCCATAAGGTTGTAAATTCTTACATGCAAATCTTCACCAACCAGGTTTTTAATAAATATAGTTTTATCAGCGGTCCAGACATCTATTTTATTATCGATAATATTTTCATTACTCAGGCTCTCTCCAATTACAATATCATCTAATCTTAACTGTGGCCTTGGCCCGGAGTCTCCATCAATAAAATAATAGCGCCAGAGCAGTTGAATATATTCCTGGTTGATGAGCTCCTGGGGCAATTCAATATATTCAAAAGTTTGCATATGTCCGTCGGCTGATGCAAGATATTCAACGATTTGCCCATCATTCAACAGGTTCTGGAAACTACCTTCCGTTCCAGTTCTGTACTGAAGTCGGATGGCATATAATCTTTCATTTCTTAACATGGTTCCTGCAAGAAAGCTTAGGTTTAAGTTGTCCTTTCCCTGCGTGTTCAAAGCTACCAGTGCTCCGCCCAGATCACGATCACGACCTGTATTGATGAAGGAAACACCTCCGGCTCCCAGGCCGTTTATTCTTGTGCGCCGGGTGTTATTATAAGGGAAGCCAATTGTGGCTTCATCATCACTATGATAATCATCATCCGGAATAAAGTACGGATAAATTAAATCATAATTTATTTCAGGGTCACTGATGTCTGATTGAAGAAAGATCATGTTTTCCGGGTAGGTGAGTTCAGGTTGGTTATTGTTCCATTCTTCAAAGATGAAACTACCGGTTTGCATATCGAATGCCCGGGGGTAAACCAAAACCCTGAAAGTTTGAGTAACCGCCGGATTAAAACCATCATCTGCACTTATGGTAACCACAGCATCTCCTCTTCTTACAGGGCTGATTGTAAGATTACTTCCACTAACATTCACCTGTACGAAATCAGGTCGTGTGCTTTCTGCATCAAAAGTAAGATTATCATCTTCAGGGTCGGTATATACATCATTGAGATCAAATTGTGCGGTATTGCCATTCTCAATAAGTTTTTGAAAAAGTATTGAGTTTGAAACTACAGGTGGATTATTGGTGCCGGGTAATGGCTGGCCATCAAGGCTTATATTATTGAAAGTTACCCTGTTGCCATCATCAGCATCCATAAAATCACCGTCAAAACGTATTCTTATTTTGAAATAGGGGTTGTCATCAGCAGCAGAAATATTATTTCCTTCAGGTGAGAAGTCAACTGTAAATAAAAGGTAATTTTCTACAAGAGGAAAAACGGATTGCTGCATACCATCTGTTATCCAAACCGGTTCTTCCTGTAAAGAGTAATCAATAATTAAAGATTCGGCAGCTCCTTCATCAACGGCAGCAAAACTGAATAATATTTCTTCATAACCGCTTGTGGGGAGGTGAAAGATCACGGTATTTTCACCACCGTCACCGGTAAAAGGTTGTCTGACCTGTATGCCGCGCATCATTTCAGTGTTATAGGGTAGTCCATTATTGGCGATAGGGCGGTAATTTATTTCGGTGGGGGCATTGCGCCGTTCCATACTGGCTTTTCTCCAGTTTGGATGGTCACTGTCGAAAGGATAACCTGCAAGGGCTGAATGATACTCTATCCTTGATGATTCTTCCGTCACGGAGTAAAAAGCATCAAGTTCTTCAAGTGGTGTATTGTTCGGTATACTTTCATCAAAATACCAGAAATGGATTAAGGTAGATTGAGAACTTACATTATATGAATTGAAAAATGTTAGAAACAGCATTAATAAAGTGCTGATGCAAATTAAAAACCTTTGATTCTTCATGAGTCTGATGTATTAGCTGAGTTATTACTGATTTCTGCTACGATAAATTTTTTTGGTGGTGTTAAATGAATGCAAAATAACAATTTAAAAGACAAAGATTACCTGAGTTTCCCTGAATAAAGTATCAGATTATGGCAAAATACTACTTGTAAAGATTTCCCTTTTATTTGCATATGTAATTAAATGAGATTTTGGCGCCATCTTGTATAGGGATGTTTTATTAGGCTTGAATTATAATAACGCACATCACCCGTAACTTCTTCTCCAAGCCATTCGGGTTTTTTAAAAGATTCATCTTTATCATTCAATTCAAGTTCAGCAATTAGCAGACCTTCATTTTCGCCGTGAAATTCATCAACTTCCCATATGTGATTATCAAAAAGAACAAGGTATCTTGTTTTGTCTATAATTCCTGGCTCGCAGATTTTTAACAAATCATCTGCTTCATGCACAGGTATCTCTCTTTCCCACTCAAAACGGCTTGTACCTGTTTTATCTGAACTGCCTTTTATGGTAATATAGGCTTGCTGATCTTTAATTCTGATTCTTACGGTTCTTTCAGACACAGATGAAATATAAGCCTGTTTAACTCTGAAATGTTGGTGAGAAAATCTTTTGAAATCACCTTTGACAAGAAATTTTCTTTCAATTTCCAATGGCATGACATTAATTATCAGGTAACTTAAAAATGTATAGTTTGGATGTAAAGTTACAAACAATGTATATTAAATCATTTTCAACATCCATTAAAACTCCCTCACCTTTGGGTACACCGGTGTGAAAAATCTTTTCAGGCTCGCCTTTTAAATTACACCGGGCAAGTAGTTTGCTTTCTTCGCTGATGATCCAGAGATGGTTTCCTGTTTGCTCATAATCTAAAGATGAATAGTCATTTGCAAAACTTAAGGGATATTCTGAAAGTTTATGAAACAAAGTATCATAAACAAAAAGCATAGCCGGATTTTTTTCATTCACAATATAAAAGTGCTTTTCTTCCTGGTTATATGTAATGCCCTCAGGTCCGTCATTGATATTCTGAATTGGTATATCAAGTTTAAAAGTATCAAGGACGGTCCCTCCGGGTGAAAGTTGTATTATCCATCTTAATTGCTCCTCAATCATATAAAGCGAAAGGGTTTCTTCAACAAAAACTATATCTTCGGGATCATTACCACCAATATCAAAACTCTGAAGGATTTCCCCGAATTTATTAATCAGATAAATACTGCCGTTGTTATCGCTAACAGTATAAAAGTGATCAGGCAAGTAAGATTTACTCAGCCCTGCCGGGTCAGAAATGCCAAGGTCGTAGGTTTCCAGTAAAATCAATTTTTCAAAATCAACTGGGTCTGAGTGTATTTTTACACAGGACCCCAGCAAAATGATTGTGATTAATAGAATAATAGATGTATTTGATTTTTTAATAGAATTCATGAAGATC
>JBHEOF010000001.1:288-5560 GCA_046261715.1 Bacteroidales bacterium | reverse complement strand
CCTGTTATGAAAGAGCAAAGATAATTAAGTTAAGGCTCCACCAGGGGAAAAATGGTGGAGCCTTAATTCAAATGTATTTTTTACAAACAGATAAAAAGGATTAGTCTTCCAGTGTAGAAATATTTCCCGGATCTACTCCAAGAGCCTGTGCCTTAAGTACCCTTCACATTATTTTACCGCTTCTGGTTTTAGGAAGTTTATCTACAAACTCAATTTTTTCAGGTTTGGCAATGGGTCCAACTTCATGGCCAATATGTGTCCTGAGTTCATCAACCAGTTGCTGGCCGGGCTGGAAACCACTTTTTTATCCCATTCACTGTGGTCTTTCACCTGAGATTTTTCGATTGTCCCTTCGTTTGGGTAATAAACCTCACCCGAAAGTTTTTTTTCTGTCATAAGCTTATCCATTTAGATATTATGTTAATTAAATTTAATCATAATAATCAGAAAAAACCATATAAAGAATATTGTCAGTTTTGGATTAAATATGTATTAAGCTGTTTTACAATAATATTGCAGAACAAATGATTAAAACAAGAAACAGAAATCATGCTGCAAAGAGCAATTCACAAACATTTTTCTTTAATCGAATTCATTTTGGTTTTTAATAAATAGTTTTTACTTTTAGACAATAATAAACCGAAACATAAATCTAAAAAGCAAAAAATATGACCAGACTGAAGACTACCTATATGGGAATAGAACTTAAAAACCCTTTGATTATCGGTGCATGTAATCTTACACTTGACATTGATGTAGCAAAAAGAATGGAAGATGCAGGGGCGGCAGCAATTGTTTTTAAGTCACTTTTTGAAGAACAAATAAACCTGGAAAGTCTCCAGATGGAAGAAGAACTCTCAGAATATGCTGAAAGAAATGCAGAAATGGTTAGCTTATTCCCTAACCTGGAGCATGCAGGACCACAGGAACATCTTGAAAAACTTTCCCAGCTCAAAGCAAGTGTTGATATACCGGTTATTGGTAGCCTGAACTGTGTTAACCCTTCAACCTGGGTAAATTACGCAAAGGAAGTTGAAAAAACCGGAGTAGATGCATTGGAACTTAACTTTTATGCCAATCCAAGAGATAAAAGTCAAAGTGCCGAATCTATTGAAAAAGAACAACTTGATATAGTAAAAGAAATAAAATCAAGTATTAAAATACCGGTAAGTGTAAAACTAAGCTTCTTTTATACCAATCCCCTCCAGCTTATAAGTCAAATGGATAAACTTGGAGTAGATGGTTTTGTTCTTTTCAATCGATTATTCCAACCCGATATTGATACGGATAAGCAAGATATGTATTCGCCTTTTAATCTTTCTTCAGCCGGCGATTATAAACTTCCACTGCGATATGCAGGTTTGCTTTATAAGCAAATTAAAGGAGATATCTGTAGCAATACTGGAATTTTAACCGGTGAAGATCTTGTAAAGGTTATTATGGCGGGAGCTCAAACGGCACAGGTTGTTAGTGCGGTTTACAAAAATAAAGTTCCTTTTATCGATACCATGTTGACTGTTCTTGATCAATGGATGGAACAAAATAATTACAATTCGCTTGATGATTTCAGAGGTAAAGTTTCAAAAGCAAACACCAAAGATCCTTTTGCTTACAGAAGAGCACAATATGTTGACCTTCTCATGAAACCTGTAGATGTTATGAAGCGTTACCCTCAGGTATAAATTAAATCGATTTATGAAAATAAAAAAATGCCGGCAAGTTACTTTACTGCCGGCATTTTTTATTACATCTGATATCTCGTAAATCAGTTTCTTTTTTATATTATTCAATATTTACATCAAAGGGCATTCTCATTAAGATACCTGTTTGTTCTGATGTTTGCTGCATGGCTTCATAAACTTTATAAGAATCGCCCAGTTTAGATTGCATCCATCTGGTTTCAGCAGCCCCAAAACCTTCCTGTAACATTTCAAAAATATCTTTTTGTTCAGGGTATTCAGCTATTCTGTACTCTTCAATTCCGGCAAGTTCTGCTGCCTGTTCAATGGCATAGTTTAATCCGCCAAAGTCGTCAATAAGACCAATTCTTTTGGCATCAACACCACTCCAAACTCTTCCCTGGGCAATACTGTCAACGGCGCTAACCGGTAAACCACGACCTTCGGCAACATGGTTTATAAATGTTTCGTAAATCCTTTCTATTTCATTTTGGATGATTTCACGCTCAACCCTGGTTAAAGGTCTTGAAATAGATCCCAGATCGGCCAGTTCATTGGTTTTTACATTATCGAAGGTGATGCCCAGTTTATCATTGAACATTTCCTGCATATTGGGTATCAATCCAAAAACACCAATAGAACCGGTTATTGTTGAGGGGCTTGCAATGATTTTATCAGCATAGCAGGCAACATAGTATCCTCCGCTGGCAGCAACATCTCCCATACTTACTATTACAGGTTTTTCTTCTGCTGCAAGCATAACTTCCCGCAGCATGATTTCCGAAGCAAGTGCACTTCCACCTCCTGAATTAACTCTGAACACTATGGCCTTAACCGATTCATCAAGTCTTGCGTCACGTAACGCTTTTGCTATCCGGTCTCCACCCATTGAGCGTTCACTTCCTTCGCCCATAATTATATTACCCGTGCCGTAAACCACAGCAATTTTTTCCCTTTTACTTGTAGGGATCATGGTTTGGGGCAACGGTGAACGGTTGTATTCTGAATAATTAACCATTTTAACTTTTTCTGATGATTCAATTTCCAGTTTATCTCTGAAAATATCCATTACTTCATCTTTATATGCTATCCCGTCAATCATTCCTGCCTGTAAAGCTCCTTCCGGAGTGCGTGTTTCAAATCCGTCTGCTGTTTCAATAAGATGATTTAGGGTCAAATCTCTTTCCGATGCAATATCAGCAAGAGCAGTATTCCAGATCGAGCTTATAAAACTCTGAATCTGTTCGCGGTTTTCATTACTCAGTTGTTCGAGGAAAAAAGGTTCTCCGGCACTTTTATATTTTCCATGACGTATAACCTGGGCTTCTATTCCAATTTTCTCGAGCATGTTTTTGAAAAACATAACTTCTGCATTTATGCCACGGAAATCAATAGTCCCCTCAGGATTAATATAAACTTCATCAGCAACAGTAGCCAGGTAATATGCTCCCTGGCCCATAACATCGCCATATGCAATAACAAATTTGCCACTTTCCTTGAAATTAGTTAATTGATCTCGGATCTCCTTTATGGTTGACCAACCTGTTTGCGTTATACTAAGATCAAGGAAAATTCCGCTTATATTCTCATCTTCCTTTGCTTTTTGTATATTTCTGAGCAGTTCATTTAACCCTATAACTGATCCCGGACTAAAGGTCATAAAGTCAAAGTTTTCAAATGGATTTTCAGGACTGCGGTCAATTATTTCATTATTGAGTTTCAAATGGAAAACAGAATTAGCCGCAACTTCCACCGTTTCTGTTTTTCCAATGGATGCAACCATACCGAAAATTAAAAACAAAAAAAGCAAAAACATCAGGAATACTCCCAACATTGATGCAAACATAAATTTAAAGAATTGTTTCATAATAATGCTTTTTAAAATATTTAGTTAATATCAACAAATTTAAAATAAACTTAGTAACATGTTAAAACCCATTAGTCGCTATAGTGTTTAGTTTATTACAGATGATATAAAAAAAGCGCTGTTTGCTTTTTGATAAACCACTTTTTTTACAGAATTTTGCCACACACTTTTGAGCATCATGTTTAAACTATGAAAAATCTGGCTTATTTGCTTTTGGGAGGAAATCAGGGGAACATTAGAAGGATATTTTCCCAGGCAATTGATATGCTATATATTTCCGTGGGACCTGTACAGGATATTTCTCCACTATATAAAACTGAGCCATGGGGCTTTCAATCGGAAGATGCATTTCTTAATCAGGTTATAACGATCCAAACTGATTTGTCACCGGATATGCTACTCAAAGAAGTTTTGATTATTGAAGAAAAACTTGGCCGAAGCAGACAAGATAATAGTAATGGATATAAATCAAGGACCATTGATATTGATATTTTGTTTTATAATGATGAGATAATAAAGCGCAGGGATCTTATTATACCTCATCCAAAATTACATTTAAGAAAATTTACACTTGCCCCGTTAAATGATATTGCCCCTGGTTTAAATCATCCGGTTTTGAATAAAACCATTTCTGAACTGATTCGAACATGTGATGATAAACATAGTGCGATACGAATTAGTGATATCCCATTGTGAACTGTAAATGATAATTTACCGGGTTAATAATTAAATGTTGCAAAAAATGTATTATAATTATATAGCCATTGAAGGGAATATTGGGGCGGGTAAAACAAGTCTTGCAACCCAAATTGCGGGTGATTTTAACGGCCGGTTGATCCTGGAACAGTTTGATGATAACCCTTTCCTTGCAAAGTTTTATGATAACCCCGAAAGGTATGCTTTCCCCCTGGAACTATCTTTTCTTGCCGAACGTTATCAGCAACTACGAACCGAGCTGGCCAACCAGGAGCTTTTTCATGATTTTACCATCAGTGATTATTTTTTGAATAAGTCGGTAATTTTTGCCCGAAAAACCCTTACTGAAGACGAGTACCAGCTTTTTTTTAAGCTTTTTAATATTATGAACGCTAATTTGCCCCGGCCCGAGTTACTGGTGCATCTGTATGTGAATACTAAACGGCTTCAGAGCAATATACAGATGAGGGGAAGATCATATGAACAGAAAATCCAGGACGAATATCTTGAGAAGATTCAGTCAAGCTATTTTGAATATTTAAAGCAACAAAGTAAGCTTCGCATTCTTGTGCTGGATATCAATGCTCTTGATTTTGTAAAAAATTCATCCGATTTTCAAATTATTATTGATGCAATGAACCAGCAGTATTCCCCTGGAATTACTACAAAGGTTCTGAAGCCTTAAAATTTTCGTTTTTAATTCCCTGATATTTAACGTTAAGGAACTTTCCTGAATTTTTTTTCCAAAAAACGCCTTGTCAAATAGAAAAAGGTTTTTACCTTTGCACTCCCAAACGAAGGGAACCCGGTTTTAAGTAACGCGGGTTAATAAAGAGAGAAAAAAGTTCTTTGATAAAATTTTGATAAAGACAATACAAGCGAGCGAGTACCCGGTCAAATATATTTGAGAGAATATACAAGATCGATACAACAAGATAAAGTCGGGCATTGATGCCTGACAATTATTTTGAGCCAGGTAACCTGATAGGAACACAACAGTATTAAACTTTTCACAACGGAGAGTTTGATC
>JBHEOF010000001.1:0-278 GCA_046261715.1 Bacteroidales bacterium | reverse complement strand
GCTTAATACATGCAAGTCGAACGGTAACAGGCGGTAGCAATACTGCGCTGACGAGTGGCGCACGGGTGCGTAACACGTATGCAACTTACCCTTTACCGGGGCATAACCTGTTGAAAGACGGGCTAATTCCCCATGGTATTATTTAAAGGCATCTTTGAATACTTAAAGATTAATCGGTAAAGGATGGGCATGCGCCCCATTAGTTAGTTGGTAAGGTAACGGCTTACCAAGGCATTGATGGGTAGGGGTTCTGAGAGGATTGGCCCCCACACTGGTAC